>JAIRLQ010000051.1 GCA_031259345.1 Treponema sp. | reverse complement strand
CCAGGCTTCAATCCTTCCATCGGGATATACAACAGATCCCCTCTGGGTCAGGAAAGCTGCCATCTTTGCCCGGGCGAAAGAACTGGAATCCAGGCCGGTGTCAAAGCCCAGTACTTTTTCACCGTTCAATTCAAAATTGAATATTCCCAAAGCAGCGTAATTCCTTTTATCGTCCAAATGGGGAATAAAGATACTTGAAATAATCCATATCCGTAGACAGGGTCTTGTCAAAATTGGGGATGGTAGTCCTGTAGGATTCTACCGCCCGCCAAAAATCAAAAAAGTTCCTGTCCCTGTTGTAGGCTTCGGCATAGATACGTGAGGCTTCCGCGTCGGCTTCGCCTCTTATTGCTTCGGCTTTTGCGTAAGCATCGGAAAGTATAGACATGCGTTCGTTATTCATCCGGCCCACCCATTCGGCTTTTTTGCCTTCCCCTTCGGAACGCCTGTACTGGGCAATTTGGTTTCGCTCTTTGATCATCCTGGCGTACACGCTTTGGGTAAGCTGATCGTTGTAGCGAATCTGGCGGGTTACCACATCAATAAGTTCTATGCCGTACTGAGGAACCATTTTACGGGAACGTTCAAGGACTTCTTCCGCCAACTGCCGCCTTCCCTTTACAATTGGCTCACGGCTGCCTTCGCTTTCGATAGCCGTCAAAGTTTCAACCCCGGAATCAGTATCAAAAATGTCGGCAGATTTTTCAAGGAGTATGTTGGAATTCCTGACCGACTCCCTTAGAAAATTTTCGGCAACGACTGTGCGCACTTCCGAATCAATCACTTCCGCCAGTTTTGAATAAGCGCCGTCTATAGTCTGGACCGCCTCGTAAAACAGCTTGGGGTCTGATATTTTCCAGCGGGCAGTAACATCCACCCATATATACTGCTTTTCTTTGGTAAGCATGCTTTTTTGCTCGCCGTCCCATGCCATGATACGTTTGGGATAACGTATTACTTCATCGATAAACGGAACTTTAACATGAAGGCCCGCTTCGGTAATGACGCCGGTCAAACGGCCCATCTGGACGATAACCGCAAGTTCTCCTTCGTCAACTACATAAAAAGGCCCCATGACAAGTATGGCAATAACAATTACAGCAATAATAATTACAAAACCAAATAGTTTTTTCATTATTGATTCCTCCCCGCGCTCAAATTCCTTAGGGGAAGAAAGTTTTCAAAATCTTTATCAATAATGACGGTGTTGTTATCGTCTTTAAAAACTTCTTCTATCATTTCGTAATAAAGGCGCTGGCGGGTTACTTCTGGATCCCGGCGGTATTCTTCGTACACCGCGTTAAACCTTGCCACATCGCCTGCCGCCTTGTTTTTCCGCTCCGCGGCGTAACCCTGGGCTTCCTGGATAAGGCGTTCCCTCTCGCCCTTGGCCTTGGGGATCTCTTCGTTGTACAACTGCTGGCCCTCGTTGATGAGGCGGTTCATATCCTGCTCCGCCTTGTTTACATCGTCAAAAGCTTCCTGCACACCCGCAGGGGCGTTGATGTTCTGGAGTTTTACGGCGATCACATTAATCCCCAGGCCGTATCCCCTAAAAGTTTCGTTCATAAAATCGACCCCTGCGGCTTCGATAAAGGTACGCTCGGAACCCATAATGTCCATAATGGCCCGGTCGCCTACCAACATATTGATTGCCGAACGGGAAACGTCACGAATTGTGGCAGTTTTCTCCATTACGTTAAAAGTCCACGCCTTGGGATCAACAATGCGGTACTGGATAATCCATTCTACTTCAACGATATTAAGATCCCCGGTAAGCATGGTAGCTTCGTCGGACTGGTCGGCGTATGTAGAACTCATACCGCTTGTTATTGTACGAAAACCAAACTGCTCGGTTTGCACAGTGGTCACATTGACGATGTAATGCTTGTCTATGCCAAATGGAAGTTTGTAATGCAGACCCGGTTCGCTGGTCTTTAAATAGCGTCCCAGGCGTGTGATCACCGCTTCTTCCGTCTGATCGACAATGTAAAAACTGGTAAAAAGAAAGATAAGCACGCCTATCAGAATGATGATAAGGATCACCGTACCGCCTTTAAGAAACTGTGTCCCATCGGGCTTTTTGAATATGGCCATATAGCCTCCGTTAAAAATGCTTCTGTCAAAAACCAGCCGGGTTTTGGACAGGATCAGTTTACATTAATTTAAAAAAAATATATAGTTATAGTCATGATATTTCCTTTAAAAGAATTAATTGAATATGATGAGAACATGTATGCCATTACCGCGGCCGCTTCCCGGCGCTCCTATCAGCTTTCGATGATAAAAGACGAAGAAGTGAAGGATAATGACGGTAAAGTGGTTTCACTGGCAGCCCGCCAGGTCTTTACAAGAGAAATTGAATTCCGCATTGAGAGCGGAGACTAGGAGTTTGTTGCGCTTTGCCAGGGAACAAGGTTCTCGTCCTTTTTGGGCCGACTGCCTCGGGCAAGACCGCGGTTATTGAAGAACTTTTTATAAAAAGCAAAGAATTCAGCGTCGAAATCATTTCCGCCGATTCCATGCAGGTATACCGGGGTATGGATATAGGAACCGCCAAACCTTCTTCGAAAGAACGGGAACGTCTGCCTCATCACCTTATAGATATTAGAAACCCCAACGAACAGTTTAACGCCGGGGAATTTGTGCGCCTGGCCCGGGAAGCGGCAGAGGCGGCCGGGAGCCGGGGCGCAATTCCTGTGGTTTCAGGGGGCGCCGGCTTTTATCTGAAAAACCTGATTCAGGGTTTAAGCTCCGCTCCCCCTTCGGACTTAAGGGTACGCGCCGCTCTAAAGGATGAGCTTGCCGAAAAAGGCGCCCGGGCTTTAATGGAAGAACTTGCTTCCTGCGATTCCGTGTCCGCGCTTAGAATCCACCCTAACGATGAGTACAGGCTGCTTCGGGCGCTGGAAGTATTTCGCCTTACAGGAAGGCCGTTAAGCTCTTATGCGCAAAACGACAGTGGCGGAAGCGGGACGAATTTTGACTTTCTTCTTTTGGGCCTCCGGCGGGGCAGGGAAAATCTGTACCGCCGCATAAACGAACGCTGCGCTTCAATGTTTCGCGCAGGGCTTCCCGGCGAAGTATCCCGGCTTTTTGAAGCGGGCTTCACCCCTTCCGATCCGGGGCTTAGAGCCATAGGCTACAGGGAATTTTTTGTGGAAGAAGAGGGCGGCGCTCAAAAGGGCCCCGCAAAGTACCGCCTCTCGGAAGATCTTGAGGGGGTCCGGGCTCTTGTTGCCCAAAACTCAAGGCGTTACGCAAAACGGCAAAACACTTTTTTCGCGTCTATTCCGGCGGTTAACTGGATAGACATGGAGAATGAAGAAAAAGCCCTTGCGGAAATCAGGCGGAAACTATTTTCATGGCAATCCCGGCAGCTTTAAAAAGCCGGGCGGGATCGTTCTTAATCGTGCTTAAGTCTTTAAAAGCGTACTCCAGTGGGCAGCCGTAACGTCCGGCGATTTCCCGCGTAGCCAGAAGATCTTTTTCTAAAACTTCTTCGTTAAAGCTTGTGTCCGCCAGGAATACGGGGTTTGGTTTGCTGGAAACAACGTAGTCCTTACCGATTTGCTCGGCGCAGCTTTCGCGCTTTGCCCAGGGGCTTACGGAAATTTTCCGCACATGGGGGATACGTTTTACCTTGTCCATCCGGTCTTCCAGGGGATCGCAGCAACCGTAATATACCAGGCCAAAACGCTCAAAGAGGGGCATAAGGTAATTGATTTCGTATTCCTCAAACATGGCGGGGGACACAGTGGCAAAGGCTTGGGCCATGGCGTACATCCAAAGGTCAGATGTTTTTGCGCCGCGGGAAGCAAAGCCGGGCCCGGGGAGTTCGTCTGTCCATGCGCCTGTGGTATGCACCAAAGCCTGGGGATATTTATAAATAAGATTTTGTTCCTCGAGCTGATCCAGCATGGTCATGTAGCCCTGCACTACCCTGCCTATAAGGGCATGCATCATTTCCGGGTTGTCGATTATACCGTAAAGTACCCCGGTTATACTCATCCACATGGCTATGGGGTCCCAGCAGGAAAGGTAAGGGTCGTAGCCCCAGCCTTCTTCCCGTACCGGAAGTATCCCGTCAAAAAGCCAATGCGCTTTTTCATGGCGGCGTTTGGTTTCGGCCGCGTCAACACTGACCACGGGCATTTGTATTTTTTCCAGTACATCGTCTATTGATGTAAATTGATTGTGATAATCATGGCTTACAACATCGTTGGCAGCGTCGGTGACAAGGATGTTTTCGCTGATTTTCATGCCGAAAAGAGCGCCGGGTAAATTGTTGACTGTGGTGGGTACATTGTTTATCGCAATTGCGAAGCGCACATAATCTTCTACAACCATGTCGGCGGGAAAATATTCCCACTGGAAAAGGGTTTTGCGAAAGCGGTCCTCGTACATGCGGCACTCGGCGTCTTCACAGCGCAGGGTAAGTTTTCCGTCTATGTTAAGCTCGTTCCAGCATACCTGATCTATTGTAACCATGGGCCGCTCGGGTCGAAGGCCGTTATGCAGGCGCCAAAGACGTTTCTTTTCTTCCTGTATGGGAAGGGCTGCTATTTCCGCGGTTTTCTGCGCCAGTTCCCGCAGAATGGCCCTGTCTTGTTCCAAACTTTGCATTATTATTTTCCTAATTTTCCCAGCTTCGCGTCCAGTTCCGCCAATTCCTTTTGAATACGGTCCATGTTAAGCGGATATTTTCCGTAATCCCGGATAAGCTCCACAAGGTACTCGTAGGATTCGGGGCTTACCCCGGATGTTACCGAATGGTCGCTCTGGCATATCCAGCCGCCGCCCCGGGCGGATTGGAGTTTGTAAAGGGCCTGCCTTTTAATCCTGTCGCGATCGCCGGATTCCATTTCCCGGACATCGTAATTTCCCACAAAGCAAAGCCTTCCGCCAAATTTCTTTTTAAGCTCCACCGCGTCAAGGTGGGCTTTACATTCCACGGGGTTATAGCCGTCAAGGCCTATTTCGATAAAGTCTTCGTAGATGGAGCTTGCATTGCCGCAGCCGTGGTAAATAACCATAAGGCCGGCTTTGTGGCACACATCGATAATACGGGCGGTAATGGGCTTAAAATATTCCCGCCAGGCTGCGGGGCTAAAGAACATGCCGTTTACATAGGCGACATCGCCCCAGACATACATCCCCGAAAGGCGTCCTTTGGCGTCCTCAATCTGGTACTCTGTAAGCTCCACCGCAAAGTCGCCTATGCGTTTTACAAAAGCGCCAAACAATTCGGGTTCCTCAAGCATCCACATAAGAGAATTTTCCGTGCCTATGCAGCGCCACAAATATTCATAGCCTTCGCAAATTGAACCAAAGACAGGGAAGTCTTTGCAGTAGGCGTCCACCCGCTCTGTCCAGGAAGGGATATTCCGGCCTATGGCGTCCCCTACACCGTTTATCTGATCGTCCCCGGTACGGTAGAGCCGCCTTTTATCACGGCCGCTCTCAATCACAAACTTCGCCATGCCTTCGGGGTCTTTTACCGAAAATGTATCGTAGTGGGGCATTGGCGCGGAACCGGAGCGTCTGATTGTGGCGCCAAATCCGGTACGCAATTTTATGTTTACCCCGTCGTCTTCAAGGATTTCAAAATCCTGAATTACCGGGTCCATGTTGGGATTTACTACTATATAATCAAGGTCGAATTTACGATATATATCAAAATCCTGCCCCCATTTTTTTTGCGCATTCAGCATAAAGCCGGTCCAGAAAAAATCGGAAATCGGCACCTGATCCCCTTCCTTGTGGGACAGGGCGGCGCGGAGCCTTGCTTCTTTGAGTGTTTTTTCATTCGACATTTATCAACCCCTTATCTAAATAAATTTGAGACCAATCCCGTATTTTTTGCCTCATCAAACATGGCGATGATGTTCGCCGCCGGAACCTCCGGAAGGAGGTAGTCGTGGCTGGCAGCCACGATGTAGCGCTTCCAGGCACCCAGAGTGTCAATGATACGCCGGGTTTCCCGCCTCACCTCACCGGGTTCGCCGTGGAGGAGAAGTTCGTTCTCGTCGATGCCGCCGAAAAACACGCAGTCGTCTTTGAACTCCCGGGCAAGTTTTGCCGGGTCCATGTGCCGGGCGTTCACCTGGATCGGGTTAATGGCCTCCACCCCAATTTCAATCAGATCACGAATTACAAGGCTGATATCCCCGCAGGAATGGATGGCGGTAACGCAGCCGTTCTTTTTCGCCTGTTCTATAAGCTTTTTAACGTATGGCTTAAAGAAGCGGCGCCACATCTCGGGGGACATGAGGAGATCCCGCTGGGATCCGAAGTCGTTCCCGATAAAGTACATATCGATAAGGCCGGGATTCGCCTCGAACACCCGGCGGTCAATTTCATAGTAAACGCTGAAGCACTTCTCAATTAAAGCATGGGCAACCCCTTCGTTGGTTGCCATGAGGATGAAAAGATCTTCCATGGAAACGAGATCCACCGCGTCGTGGAAAAAGGGAGCCCACACCCCGCCGATAAGGCAGTAATCCCGGGCCCAGTCAAGCTCCTCTTTGGTAAGCTTTACGGTATAATCCGCCGGATCCGGGCAGCCCTGCCAGGCTCCCACTTCGGCAACACTTTCAACCCCCTTCAGGGGAAATGAAAGGGCCTGACCGTAATGATACCCGCCCCGGGCTATATGCCATTCCGTTAGGTCCTGGCCCGCTTCGTTTTTACCCGGCGCGGAGCCGGAGTACCGGGGCCGTATGGTTTTATAATCCAGATCGAGGATGCCGTACAGGGCCTCGTCGTCGGAAGCGGCCCCCAGGGCTTTTCTGATATTCCCGGTTGTTTCCGCATCGCCGCCGTACCACATGGGGAACCGATCCATTCCCCTGCGTAAAAAGGGCGCCAAGGCTCTTTCTCTGTGGGTCATTTAGCCTCCTCCTGAACCCCCACCTTAATCGGACGCAACTAATCGGTGTGGAACACCTCTTCGGCGTCCGCCCACCATTCCCCTTCCTTGCGGCTTTCCAGGGGCGCCTGGCAGGGTTTGCAGACATCCCACCACTTTTGGGTCATGGGATCCGCGGCCATCTTGGCCATATCGGCCTCATAATCGCTCCCGACATATTCAAAGTAACTGAACAGTAAGCCGTTATGATAATAGATCGAGTAATTCCGGATATTACAATCTTTGATGGTCTTGAGCACCTCCGGCCAAACCGCCGCGTGGAGCTTTTTGTACTCCGCCAGCTTTTCGGGGCGGACACCGATCACCGAACCATAGCGTTTCATAGCGTACCTCTTAGTGTCTGCCCATAACGTGTCTACATTATGGACAGACTTTAATTAGTGTGAATAAGCCCCCCGGAGAATTGGCCTTCCGGCCAATTCTCCGCAATAATTTTATTCAACCTTCAGGTTGAATAAAATTACGCTACCACTGGGGCGGCTGGAATCCCGCGACGTTTGCCTTGGTGATGATGTCCTGGGCGAGGTATCCCAGTTCGGGAAGGGACTTGCCGTTGAAGAAGTCGGCCATGGCCTTGACCGCCGCCGCGCCGTCTCCTTCGGCGGTCTGGTAGGTGATGGCCAGGAGATCGCCGGAGGCAATCAGATCCATCCCCGCCTTGGAGTTACCTGCCGCCACGACAAGAATGTCGGTACGGCCCGCTTCCTTAAGGGCGTCAACCGCGCCGATGGCCTGGGCCGAATCGTCGGCAAGAAAGATAGCCTTGAGTTGAGGGCCGAAGCGGGTGATCCAGTCGGCCACGACCTG
>JAIRLQ010000529.1 GCA_031259345.1 Treponema sp. | reverse complement strand
AAAGGGTTCGTAAGTTCCCATGGTTCCTACCTTAATTGAACCGGATATTTCCTTTTTACCTCCCGCAAAGCCGGCTGCCGCAAGGACGGTGAGCAGCAAAACAAGGACCGCTAATCTTTTCATAAGTTTCTCCTTTAGTGAAGCGATTAATTTATATTATACATACCATATTACTAGGATTATGTCAAGAGAATATTCGCTTTTTTACAAAAAATTTTATATGCCGCTTTCTCGGTATCTCCAATATGTTAAAGATGGGGAAAAAATAATTGTAACGGAACATAACAGGATAATTGCATAAATCATTGTTCCCGAAAAGAAAAATACAAATATAAGTATTGAAAAAAAATTTGAACAATTAAAGAGAGAAGGGAAAATGATACTTTCAAAACGAAATGAAACATTGGTAAAAAAATCAAAAACAAATAAATTGTAAAAGCCGCACTGCGCACGGACGGTCTTTCCCGCCGTCAAAATTGTGTATGTTTACCCGCTTACCACAAAATATTATTTTACCAAACGGAAAAGTTTTTTCAAAAGGCCGATTTTTCCAAAGAGCAGCCAGAATAACAAAACGACAACAAGCAAAACCGGTACGCCGAAAATAATAAGCCCCACCAGAACAATAAAGCCTTCTTTAAGCACATCAACAAAAGAGCCAAAAAGTTCGCCAAGGCGCTCACCCAAAGTAGGCGTGGAATACGATGACGTTGTTACCGGCCCAAGGATCTCAAGGTTTACTGTGGAAAAATCCACCAGATGGGATAAATTACGCAGCTCCGTTCCGGTCCACTCTATTTCCTGCTGGAGTTCGGCGATACGCTGCTCTACAGTCAGAATTTCGTCAATGTCTTTTGCCTTACCCAAGTAACCCTGAAAAGTTTTAAGCAGTTCCTTTTTGGTAGCAAGCCGGCCCTCCAAATCGTAATAACTTAAGGTTACATCTTCGGCGGATTCCGAACGGTGTATCACCCGTCCCAAGGTTTCAAGCTCCGCAATAAAAGGGGCGTAAGAATTGGAAGGCACACGCAGGGTATAACGGCGGGAATTTTCGTAAATCCCTGTCGATGAAGCCCAGGCCGCGTATTTGGACAAGAGGCCGGCCAAAGGCTTTTCCGTGTCTAAAGGATTGCCCACACGAAGGGAAAGCTCCGCCCGTTTTACAAGTTTTTGGTTTTGTCCGGTTTCGGCAAAAAGCTCCTGATTAAAACCTGTTCCTGTCAGGGCAGCCTCTGAGGAGGCTTCCTTTGCGGACAACGACCGCGCCGTCAAAGCGGAATCCCTGACCGCAACGGCAGAAGCCATACCACCTGCCGCCTGCTGCGCGCCTCCGCAGGCGCAAAGTAAAAAAACAATTAACAAGCCCAGCGCAGAGCGGACAGAGTATGTTATTCTGCAAGCTTGCAAAGCTGCCATGTTTTTATGTATATCATTTTCCAAGTTGTGGATCAAGATCTCCGGGGCTGCCCGGACACGTAGTTTATCATTCCAATCTTTTAGTCTATAATGGAGTTGTTCGGAAACTTCAATAAACTATTGCAAATTCAGTAAGGAGGGTTTATGAAGGAAAAGCGGTTTTTGTTTCTTTTATTGACCGCGACGCTGATTTTCGCGGGCTGTACTAAATCAAAGCCCAGAACGGAATTAGAATCCGAACAAATTCAGCTTAGAGTGCTTAATTATTTTGACATGACTGCCGCAAGTTCGGCGGGTGAAATTTCCATGATGTGGGACAGCTTTTCCCGGGCCAACCCGGATATCAAGATAGTCAGGGAAGATTTGTTCAACGAGCCTTTCCACAACAAAGTCGAAAGCTACGCCGCAGTGGGGCAGCTTCCGGATGTGATGTATGCCTGGCCGTCGGGCAGGTCCGCCACCCTGCATACCCGGCATCTTTTAAAGGATCTGGGGCCCCTGGTTCAAAGAGACAATCTGGCGCCGCTCTATACTGCAGAATCCCTTGATCCCAAAGGTCAGGCCTCGGGCTATCTCGGAATACTTCCCAGGACAATCACCGCCACCAGCGTGTTCTATATCAACCTTGAAGTGTTGAACGACTGCGGGCTCAAACCTGCCGCGACGTATGCCGAACTTAAGGCCCAGGTTCCGGTTCTTAAAGCCAGGGGCTACGACACGGTACTAATGGCAAATGTAGATACCTGGGTTATGCAGTCCTGCCTTTTCTCCCTGGTGGCAGGCCGTTTCTGCGGCGAAAACTGGGAACAAAGTATCCTTAACGGCCAGTCCAAATTTACCGACCCTGATTTTGTCGCCGCTTTAGGCTTTATTAAAACCCTGTACGATGACGGGGTTCTTTCCAGGGAAACCCTCAGCACTGACTACGGCAGCGTAGCCGGACAATTCGCCGCCAACAAAGGCGCTTATTTTTTGGACGGCGACTGGCGTGTCGCAGCCTTTGTTACCGACAAATCAACCGGCGAAGTCCTTATTTCCCCGGAAAGACAGAAAAACATACAAATCGCCGTGTTTCCCGATATTGAAGGGGCCAGGCTCAATAAATCCGAATCATTGGTGCTGGGAACAGGCTGGGGCATGAACGCCAGGATCGAGGATGGTTCCGCAAAAGAGGAAGCCGCGTGGCGGCTTATCAAGTGGCTTTCGGGGAAAGAAATCCAGTCATGGCTTCTCGAGACCGGCGGCATCACAACCCCCAGCCGTTCAGACATAGACGTAAGCCGCCTTAAACTGGAGCCCATACAGCAGCACATTGTCAACAACCTGTACAAATCTTTTGATACCACCACGGCGGTTATCGACGGCGCTTTTGCCACTGAAGTATACACGCCCATTAACGACGGACTGCATGCGATTGGCACGGAAACCCGAACCCCCCGGGAAGTAGCGGAGGCGGCGCAGGCTGCCCTGGAAGCCTGGAAGGCCAAACAGTAAAACGTTTAGAATCCGCGTAGAAACAACACGCTCAAACAGCCGTGTTATTTTCTTCAAATGTAAACACGCCTTCCGGGTACAGGCTGGAAAAAATATGCTTAATAATATATACTAAAAGCTGTTCCAAAACTTGCCTCTGGAACAGTTTCCTTAGATTTAATGGAAAACCGGGCCGGACTTTAGTCCGGTTTAAGGAGGATATTGTGGAAAAATTGCGCTTGGGTGTACTTGGGTGTTCTTTTCATTATGCTTTGCGTATTGCAACGCCTTTAAAAAGGGCCGAATTGGTCCAACCTTACGGGATTGCGTCACGGGACGGAATAAAATCCGGTAATTACGCGAAAAAATGGGGTTTTGCTAAATCCTACGGATCTTACGAGGATCTCTTAAAAGATCCCAATATTGATTTTGTATACTGCCCTCTGCCCAACCATCTTCACCTGGAATTTATCAAAAAAAGCGCCGACGCGGGCAAGCCTATTCTGTGCGAAAAGCCCCTGTGCTTAAACGCAGCGGAAGCCGCGGAGGCTGCGGAATATTGTGAAAAAAAAGGCGTCCTTCTTATGGAAGCTTTTATGTACAAACTTCATCCTCAATGGGTTAGGGCAGCGGAAATTGCTAAATGCGGCGAATTGGGGACTATTATGTCCACCAACGGAGTGTTTAGTTACGACAACAAAGACCCCAAAAATATACGGAACCAAATTGAAACAGGCGGCGGCGCCCTGTACGACATAGGCTGCTATACTGTTTCCTCCGCCCGGCTTCTTATGGGCGGCGAACCGGAGCGGGTTATGTGTACCCTTACCAGAGATCCTGTTTTTAAGACTGATATACTGGCATCCGCCCTTCTTGATTTTGGCGGCAACAGGGTTTCTACCATGACTGTGGGCACCCAGATTTATCCCTACCAGCGGGTAAGCGCTTTTGGTACTGACGGTACCCTTTATGTGGAAGTTCCCTTTAACATGTACGGCGATTATCCCGGCCATATCAAAGTTGTTACCGGCATAGGCGAGCGGCTTATCAAAACCGAAATAGCGGACCAGTACAGGGTAGAGTTCGACGCCTTTGCCCGGGCGCTGCTGGATAAAACCGCCGCCCCTGTGCCTTCCTGCGACGCTGTCGCAAACATGGCGGTCCTGGACGCCCTCTACGCGTCCGGGGCTTCGGGAAAATGGGAAACCGTTAAAAAATATTAAAAAAGGGGGTTGAATGAGGGATTTAAGAGATCGGTTTAGGGATTTTAACTCGGGGCGGGCCAACTTTTACCTTGTAGCGGTAATTACCTGCATACTCGCCGGAGCGATGCTTAAAATAACCGCATCGGTTTTTCTCCCCTTTATTATCGCGGTGCTTCTTGCCCTGGTTATCCACCCTTTAACAAAGATCTCCCGAAAATTCCGCTTCCCCAGGATGATCCCCATACTGCTGGCGGTAATCATTATTATCGCCGGGCTTTTTTCCATAGGGGTAGTGCTTTTTTCATCCGGCAGAGCCCTTCTTTCCCTTTTCCCCAAGTACGAAGATCGCCTTAATACCATTTACAGCGGCGCGGCGCGGCTTTTTGATCTGCCCTACGACGAGCATCTGACTTTTATCCAAAACCTTTGGAGCCAGTTGGGCATACGGAGCCGCATAAGCTATATGACTTTTTCATTTTCGAACTACTTTATCATCTTTCTTAAAGACGCGGTAATGGTGGTGCTTTTTCTGGTGTTCCTTTTGTTCGAGGCCGCTTTTTTTAAAGACAAAATTAAAGCCGCCTTTATGGGTAAAAGCGCCAGCCAAATTGAAAAAATCGGTACCGCGGTGATGCAGCAAATTTCCCGCTATCTTTCGATTAAGTTTATCATCTCTTTGGTAACCGGCATTGTTGTTACCATAGGCCTAAGATTTATAGGGCTGGAGTTTTCCGTTCTTTGGGGAGTTATTCAATTTATACTTAACTTTATACCCAGCCTGGGAAGCATTGCCGTGGGTTTTGCCGCTTCGATTTTTGCCCTGATTCAATTCTGGCCCGAACCCGCGCCGGTGGTGGCTGTGGTGGCGGTTATGCTGGGCGCCAACATAATCATAGGCAATATCCTTGAGCCAAAAATTATGGGGGATAACCTGGGGATTTCACCCATTGTGGTGCTTCTTTCTTTAATGTTATGGGGCTTCATTTGGGGTTTTGCCGGCATGGTTCTGGCAGTACCCATGATGGTAATTATAAAAATTATTTGTGAAAATTTCCCCGTCCTTGAACCAATTTCGATAATTTTAGGTTCCCGTAAAGCGGCGCTTGCCAAAAAAACAGAACTGGAAGAGGAATCGGCTAACCAGGAAACGGAATGATTTTACCGGCAGCTTCTAAACAACTCTTAGAAGCTTTCCCAAAACCAGCCGGGTTTTGGAAATGGCTCCTTATGTACTTTTTTTAAAAGGTATAGTATTATCGTGCAGTTAAAGATATGTATCGTATCAGCGCCATAGAAATTATTTCTTTTCTGCTCATCCTGACGGGGGGCAGCCTAATCTCCGTTTCGGCTTTTCGGTACCGGAATTTGCTTCGAACAATAGAAACAGAAGGCAAACTTTGCTTAAGATTGCATCTTCCCCTTTGGATGATGATCTTTTTTGTAGCGGCTTATGTTATTGGCGCGGTAAATGCGCTTACAAGACAGGTAGATTTTGTCTTTTTTGTAGTCAGCCTTGTATTCTGTTTTGGCGGTTTATTTGTGTATATCATTGTAGGCGCCGTCATTAACATGACCAGGGACCTAAACCAGAGCAAAACGGATTTAAAAGCGACAAACAAAAAGATGGAAGCACACAACCACACGCTGGAAGAAGAAATAGAAACCCGTACCCAAAACCTTGTCGCCGCCCGTGAAGAAGCCCTCGCAAACGCCGAGGCAAAAAGCATTTTTCTTGCGAACATGAGCCACGAGATCCGCACCCCCATAAATGCGGTTATCGGCATGGCTGCCATTGCGCGGCGGGCGGAAAATCCCGAGCGGCTCAACGATTGCCTTAACAAAATTGACGCAGCATCCCAGCATCTCTTAAATCTTGTAAATGATATTCTGGACATGAGCAAAATTGAATCCGGCAAAATGGAACTTGCCCCCGAACTTTTTTCCATCAAAGAGCTTATAGAAAATGTGACCAATACCATCAGTGTCAAAATGGCGGAAAAACAACAAACCCTTATCATGAATATAGGCGATAATATCCCCAATATTGTCCTGGGTGACGAAATGCGGCTTTCCCAGGTTTGCCTAAACCTGCTTAGCAATGCGGTTAAATTTACACCGCCGGGAAAAAAGATTTTCTTTACCCTGAACACCCTTCCCCAGACCGGGCCGGCGCAGGAACCGCCGGAAAATGTCAAAATGGAAATAACCGTTAAAGATCAGGGCATAGGAATTTCCAAAGAAGAAATGGCGCATATTTTTAAACCTTTCCAGCAGGCGGATTCAACTGTGTCCCGGCGTTTCGGCGGAACCGGCCTGGGGCTTTCCATCAGCAAACGCATTGCCGAACTTATGGGCGGCGGCATCACCGTCGAAAGCTCTTCGGGACAGGGCTCCTGTTTCAGGGTTACTTTTAGCCTTAAGGCCGAAGACGAGACAACTGTTTTGGCAGAAGAGGAAGCCGAAACCGCCGAATATAATTTTGAAGGGTTTTCGGCTTTATTGGTGGAGGACATCGAAATTAACCGTGAAATTATCCTTTCCATGGTAGAAGAAACGGGCCTTAAAATGGCTTGCGCCGAAAACGGCGAACAGGCCCTGGAAATCTTTAAAAAAAATCCCGATCAGTACGACCTTATTTATATGGATATGCAGATGCCCGTTATGGACGGAATAACCGCTACCATTCAGCTTAGGGCTCTGGACATTCCCAAAGCAAAAACCATACCTATCATCGCAATGACTGCCAATGCTTTTTCCGAAGATGTAGAAAGATGCCGCGCCGCGGGAATGAACGACCACATCGCAAAACCTGTAGACATACAGCTTTTCTTTGCCAAAACAGCCCAATATCTTAAGATCGCTTAGGGCCGCCCCTGTCAAAAAGATCCTCCGCCAAAGAGGCGCGCCCGCGGTGCAGGGCGGCATCGGGAAACTTTTTGTTTATTTCAAGGATAGCTTCTTCAAGGCGCCGTTCTTTTTCACCGCCTTCGTCAAACAAGCCCGTCTGCCTTACGCTGCTGTTTTCAAGATTCAAAAGGCCCGCCCCAATAAGGCGCACGGCCCTGCCCGGCCGGTACTTCTTTCTAAAAAGACGAAGCAGCCTTTCGTAAAGATCATTTAAATCCCGCACCGGATTTTCTGAACTTTCCTGGGCGCCTTCGGTAGAAAAATCTTCGTAACGGATCTTAATGGACACGGTGCGGCTTTGCCAGCGGCAGTCCAAAAGCCGCCACATAAGGGTTTCGCACATATCCAAAATTGCCGTTTCCAGGGCAAAGCCGTCACTAATATCATAAGGGAAGGTACGTTCGGCGCTCATGGAATGGGAACCCCGCTCATCATCAAAAACGTGGGCCGATTCCCCCCTTACCGCCCGGTAAAGAAAATTACCAAAAGCCTTGCCAAAAATTGAAACCAGCGTTTCTTCCTCAAGCCTAAAAATATCCTCGCCTGTTTTAAGGCCGTGTTTGCGAAACAACTCCTGGCTCTTAACGCCCGCGCCCCAGATCTTGCTTACCGGCAGGGCGCGCATAAAGGCTTCTTCTCCGCCCGGGGGGATAATAAAAAGCCCGTCGGGTTTGGACATGCCCGAAGCAATTTTGGCAATATATTTATTCGTAGCAATCCCTATAGAAATCGTAAGCCCCGTTTCATCCCGCACCCTGTTTTTCAATTTACGCGCCGTTTCTTCGGGCAGCCCAAAAAGCCCTTCAGTACCGGTAATATCAATAAAAGCCTCGTCTATCGAAAGCTGCTGCACTTCGGGCGAAAAATCGGCAAAAATCGCCATTATTTCTTCGGACTTTTCCTGATAGCGCTTCATATTGCCCCGGATGTACACGCCCTGGGGGCAAAGCTTAAGCGCCTCCGTCAGGGGCATAGCCGAATGTACCCCAAATTTCCGGGCCTCGTAAGAAGCGGTAGACACTACACTGCGCCTGTCCCCGGGATGGCCGCCGACAATCACCGGTTTCCCCTTGTACTCCGGGTGGTCAAGCTGCTCCACAGAAGCATAAAAAGCGTCAAGATCGGAATGCATAAAACAGGGCACAGTCTTCTTCACTTTGATACCTAGAGTCTGTCCATAATGTAGACACATTATGGACAGACTTCCTTAAAAAAGGCATTTTGCACACCGTTTTGGTACAAAACGGGAGCAAATGCAAGGTCTGTCCGCAAAGTAACCGACTTTGTGGACAGACACTACCTATACGGAAGTTGTCCGGAAACTTGAGATTTCCAAACAACTCTAATATAGTATAATACTATGATGAACATTTTGGTCATAGGTTCAGGCGGCAGGGAGCACGCCATAGTGTGGAAGCTTGCCCAGTCGGGCAAGGTAAACAAGGTATGGGCAGCGCCGGGTAACGGCGGCACAGCCGGCGAAAAAAAGGCGGAAAATTTTCCCCTGGAAGCGGACCCGGCTTCACAGGAAGGCCGGGAAGCCCTTGTGGAATTTGCCAAAACCAATGCCATCGGCCTAACCATTGTAGGCCCCGAAGCACCGCTGGCGGCAGGCCTTGTCGATGCCTTTAGAGCCGAAGGCCTTGCCATTGTGGGGCCGGATAAAAAAGCCGCCCGCCTTGAAGCAAGCAAAGTGTATGCCAAAGCCTTTATGAAAAAATACGGCGTCAGGGCCGCGGACAGCAAAAGCTTTAATGACGCGGGCAAAGCCCTTAGCCATGCAAAAAACCACTTTGGCAAAAAAGCAAAAACCTCAAAAAAAACTGACAGCCCGCCGCCGCCCCTGGTAATAAAAGCCGACGGCCTTGCCGCAGGTAAAGGCGTGGTTATCGCGGAAGACGTAACCGAAGCGGAAAAGTGCATTACTTCCTTTATGAAAAAAAGCGCCCTTGATGGCGCGGGAAAAAGCCTTGTGCTGGAAGAATTTCTTGAAGGAAAGGAAGTGTCGGTCCTGGCGGCAGTCAGCGCCCGTCCGGGTAAAAAAGCCGTCATACTGCCATTTATTCCCGCCAGGGATCACAAGCGCCGTTTTTCCGGCGGAAAAGGCCCCAACACCGGCGGCATGGGAGCCGTCGCGCCGCTTCCCGATTTTACTCCGGCAGCGCAAAAAGATTTTGTCGTTTCTATTTTACAGCCCACAGTAAAAGGCATGGAAGCCGAAAAAATGGATTACCGCGGTTTTATTTTTTTTGGGCTTATGGTACACAATGACCGCTGTTCTCTTTTGGAATACAACGCCCGGCTGGGCGACCCCGAAACCCAGGCTGTGCTCCCCCTTATGGATTCAGATTTTTGCGCCCTGTGCGAAGCGATACTGGACGGCAGCCTTGACTCCCGCAGCATTAAATGGAAAAACAAATATGCCTGCGCTCCGGTCGCGGTAGCGGAAGGCTACCCCGGCAATTACCGTAAAGGCGATCCCATTGCCATTAACGCCGGAGGACTTGACAGGCTGGGCGCAAAGCTCTTTGTCGCGGGCGCCCAAAAAGGCCCCGGCGGCTTTTTGGGTTCAGGCCTTAGGGTAACAGGCGGGCGGGTGCTGGCAGTTTGCGCTCTGGGAAAAGATGCCGGTGAAGCCTATACAAAAGCATACGACGCCATAAAATTCATCGCCTTCGAAGGCATTGATTTCCGCAGCGACATAGGCAGGGAAAACGATGGATAAGCAAGGCCCTCTTTTATGGGCTTTATTGCTTCAGTTTTTGTTGATACTTATAAACGCGGTGTTTGCCTCTGCCGAAATTGCCCTTATCTCCCTTAACGATACCAAACTTGAAAAGCTTTCCCTATCCGGAAACAAAAAGGCAAAGCGCCTTCTTGGGCTTACCAAAGAGCCCGCTAAATTCCTTGCCACCATTCAGGTGGGCATTACCCTGGCAGGCTTTTTGGGAAGCGCTTTCGCGGCGGACAATTTTTCGGGCCTCCTTACCGACACCCTTATTGCCGCGGGCCTTAAAATCCCTGCCAACACATTAAACCACATCTCACTCATCGCCATTACGCTTACCCTTTCATTTTTTACCCTTGTTCTGGGCGAGCTGCTTCCCAAACGGCTTGCCATGAAAAAGGCCGATGCCCTGGCCTTCGCCATGGCAAACCTTATCATCTTTATTTCAAAAGCCTTTGCCCCCGTGGTCTGGCTCCTTACCAAATCAACCAACGGCCTTCTCCGGCTTTTGGGCATCGACCCCCATTCGGAAGATTCGGGAGTTACGGAAGAAGAAATCCGCATGATGATAGACATGGGGAGCGCCCGGGGCATCATCGGTAAAGGCGAAAAAGAAATTCTGCACAACGTGTTTGAATTCGGCGATAAAACCGCCGGCGAAGTAATGACCCACCGCCGCGACGCCGTGCTGCTCCACCTGGAAGATTCCGATGCAGACTGGGAAAAAACCATTATCGAAAACCGCCACAGTTGGTACCCGGTCTGCGGAAAAAGCACCGACGACATTACCGGCGTGCTCCAGGCCCGGGATTATCTTTGCCTTAAAGACCGCAGCCGCGGGGCGGCGCTTGCCGGCGCGGTGCGCCCGGTGCAGTTTGTACCCACTTCGGTAAAAACAGACGTTCTTTTCCGGCGCATGAAAAAAAGCCGGAATCATTTTGCCGTGGCGCTGGACGAACACGGCGGCATGATGGGCATTGTTACCATGAACGATCTTTTAGAAGAGCTTTTGGGCGATCTTGAAGATGATATTTCCGCGCCCCTGGAGCAGCCCCTTATAATAAGCGCGGGCCGGCAGGCCTGGTACATTTCCGGGGCCGCCCCGATGGACAGGGTAGCCCGTGAACTTGATGCCGGGCTTCCGGTAGATAAACATGACACCTTTGCGGGTTTTGTATTCAGCCTTTTGGGCCATATCCCCAAAGACGGCTCAAAAGACGAAATCAGCGCTTTGGGCCTTACGATAAAAATAATTGATATTAAAGAGCACCGTCTGGAACGGGCGCTGGTAACAAAAAACCCAACAACCCCGCCCTAAAGCCCCCCCGCCGGAAGGCGGGCCTTTGGGT
>JAIRLQ010000492.1 GCA_031259345.1 Treponema sp. | reverse complement strand
ATGAACGTAAGCCTCTCCATAAACGGAGGAAAGCCTTTCACAACCGGCGGATATTAGAAAACGGAGAAACCTGTTCCCCTATCGCCGCCATAAAGAGGGTTCAGGGGCCGGGGTACTCAAGGTAACTGACGAGGAGGTCCAATTTTTCTGTTACCTCCCCGGGTATTGTCTCCTTGGGACAGAAGGGCACAAGACGGTAGAATTCTCCCTTGGTAAGCAGCATGGGCTGGCCCATTTTTTCCGCGTAAACGCGGAAAACCGTTTCGGCAACTTCGCTCATCTTCACATTCCGCAGCATAAAGCGCTTTACATCCCCGCTTCCCCTGTAATACTGTTCTAAAATTTCGCCGCTGCCGTTAAAAACAGAGGACAACAAAACTTCACGCAAAGAACTATCAAAAGTTTCTATATCGCCCCGCGCAAAGAGATCCTGTTCTTCGTTTTTATGATAATCCTTAATAAACTCCATCAAAACTTCCGGGGTAATAAAATAATTTTCAATCTCATAATCTTTCCAAAATACCGTCGCCATGGAATCGGTAATAATATCAGGCCGTTTATTGTTGTCGCCGTCAAACAGGGCAAAGCCCTTTAATGCGGGAACAAAGGCTTTTAACGCGCCAAAATGGGAAAGATGATTCCTGTTAAAAGCCCCGCCGGCGCGGTCCAGTTGGTTTTCTATGCTGTCATCCGGCTCGATGTTTTGGATATAATAGGGGTTCAACTCATCGTTCAAGACTTTTTCCGCTTTTTTATGGTCCAACAAAACGGCCAGCCTGCGCAGTATCTCAATATCGGTGCTGCCCTCAATATAAAATATTCTTGGATGTACCCTGGCTTTGTAATAATGCTCAATCCCATAGGTTCTAAGGGTATTACGCACGTCTCTTTTATCCCCAATGTTATCGACGGTCCCGTCAAGAAGGAGCAGGGTTAAATTGGTGTCCACCGCGTCGTCCAGTATAGCCTCCGAGTGTGTCGCGATAAGCACCTGGGATCCGTTTTCCCGGGCAGCGGTCTTCAGCAGGGCGTAAATTTGCCGCTGCCGCAGAATTTCCAGGTGCGCGTCCGGTTCGTCTATAAGGATAACCGAATTTTTATGCCAGTAAATATATGCAAGTATAAGCAGAACCTGCTGCAAACCCCTTCCGGCAAGGGAAATGTCAAGGACCGTGGACATATTATTTGGCTTGTAGGTAACGATCAATTTGGCCCTGCTTTCAAGAAACTCCGGTTTGTTTATCCTGACCAAAAAAAGACGCTGCATAAATTCGGCAATTTTGTCCCAGTCGCCGGTATTGTTATTTTTGTCGTTTTCCGCAACCTTGTAACAAATATTTCGCAGCACCTGGGCGGTCTGCCCCTGCCCCAGCAGCGTTTTAATCCACCCGTCCTGGAAAAGCGTTTCTTCGGTTTCAATACCGGACATGGGGTATAAAAGATGAAACTGAAGACCCGACGCGTATTGAATCAATTCCGGGTCTTTCATAATTGCCGCATCCGGGGCGCTGTAAATAACTTCCGGGTCCCGATAGGTAAAAACAAAAGGGCAATCGGTTACTTTCCCCTTGAACTCAAGGCCGATACTTATCCGCATTTTTACAAATTCGTTCTTTTGCCTGACCCGGGTTTTGTTCCACAGAAAACGTGTTTCGGCCACCGGAACTTCAAGTATATTCAGGCGGTTTATGCCGGCGCCGTAGCGCTCCCGTTCTTTAGCGGAATTGGCTTCTCCCTTTTTTTCGTACCATGATTTGACGCCCCGGTCCCAAAGCGATAAAGCCTGGATAACACTGGTTTTCCCGGAGTTGTTGGGGCCGATGATAACCGCCGGGTGGCTTAACTCTATGCGTATCTTACGGGAAAAGGTTTTAAAATTTTCGATTTCTACATAATGGAGCGTCGCCATTACAAGCCTCCGGTACAATCGAACCCGGGCTGTTTTGACCCGTTTAAGGCTAAAATACCATAAGGTTAAAGGCTGTGGAAGCGGCCCTGCCCTTGCCGTGAGCCCGCCCCCCGTAAAAAAATATGAAAATACCCGCCTGAAGCATTGCACAGGGGGCAATTCGGCGTATTGACACAAATTACCGGGCGGGGTATAGTAAAAACACTTTGGGGGTGTAGCTCAGTTGGCTAGAGCGTTTGAATGGCATTCAAAAGGTCGCCGGTTCAATTCCGACCACCTCCAAAAATTTTTTCATGATGCGGACAATGAGAGGAATTGAACCGTAGTCCGCGCCGAGAGAAGACGAGGAAAAGGCGCCATGGAGGGCGCCGGCAGCGGACGGAGGCGGGCTGGAAGGCGCAAACCGGATGGTTGCGACTGGAAGCCAATTCCGACCACCTCCAGAAAGTTCATTTTAGGGAAGGGGGGTGTTTATGTATTCCTGGGATAAAAGTTTTGAAACTCAGAATGCCTTGATTGACGAACAGCACAAGAAACTGTTTGATGCCTTAAACGCCTTTCTACAGGCTTCCCATGAAAAAAGATCCAGGGATGAAGTAAAAAAGAGTCTTGATTTTCTTAACGAGTATACAATTAAGCATTTTTTTGACGAGGAACAACTCCAGAAACAGTACGGATACCCTGACTACCAAAACCACCACGAACTCCATGAAGGACTTAAAAAAACCGTGCGGGAATTACAGCATGATTTTATTCTGAACGGCGTATCGGACAATCTGATAAGCGATGTGGAGAAAAAGGTCGGCGACTGGCTGGTAGCCCATATCAAAAACCAGGACGTTAAAATAGGCGCCTATATTAAAAGCAAGACTGTCGCCTAGGATCCTGTTGGGGTACTTTGTCTTTGGCGGATAAGCTCGTAGAACAGTACCCCGGCGGCGACTGATACGTTAAGCGAGTCAATGCGGCCCAGGGAAGGGACGGCGATCATCCGGTCGCAGCGTTCCCGGAGGAGCCGGGAGATACCGGAGCCTTCGCCGCCTAAAACAAGGGCGATCCTGCCCTGAAGATCCACCGTATAAGCAGCGTCCCCTTCCATGTCCGCACCGTAGATCCAGAAACCGGCTTCTTTTAAATCTTCAACCGCCCTGGGCAGGTTGGCCGTTTCGGCGGCGGGAACCCAGTCCGCCGCCCCGGCGGAGGTTGTGGAGAGGATCTCCGCGTGTTTGGCGTTGCGGCGGTTCCGGCTCAGAACCAGATCCGCGCCAAACTGGTCGCAGGAACGCAGGATAGCCCCGTAATTATGGGGATCGGTAACTTCATCAAGAACAACCACCAGGACGT
>JAIRLQ010000403.1 GCA_031259345.1 Treponema sp. | reverse complement strand
AACGTTACGCCGGTTTCCATGAACGCCGGTCTGGATCTGACCCTTACCCCCATTGCCTTTGCCCAGATAAAAGCCGGGGGCAGCATCGAAATGCGTAGAATTACGCAAAGTTCCGCAGGCTCCCGGAGAACAAGAAAAAGTTCTTAAGGACCTGCCGGTCCTCAATTACGCTACGACTGAGTAGTTAAAAAACAAGGAGGGTATTTATGTCCGATTCCAGTATAAACCAGGGCAATCAAGCTCAGGCCGCCTTCTTGAATGAAAATACTCTTTTTTATCTTAAAAGCGTGTCACCTTGGCTGCGGTTTCTCGGGATTATTTACTACATTGGCTGCGGTTTCTTGGTTGCAAGCGGACTCATCGCGCTTATCGCCGCGCCTTTGATGGAAGACCTCAATTTTGACGGAGAGACCAGTTTCTTGATGGGGATCTTTTATCTGATTTCGGCGATAATAACGTTTTTTCCCGCCCGGTTTATATATACCTTCGGCGCCCGGCTGCGTAACTATTTTCTGAATAACGCGGAGAAGGAACTTGAACTTGCCTTTAAATACAATAAATCGTTCTGGAAATTCTGTGGCATCATGATGATAATATGCCTCGCCCTGATCCCCATTGGGATCAGTCTTGCCGTCTATGCATCCATGGCAGGTTTTTT
Organism: Treponema sp.; assembly: GCA_031259345.1. Classification (GTDB taxonomy): domain Bacteria; phylum Spirochaetota; class Spirochaetia; order Treponematales; family Breznakiellaceae; genus JAIRLQ01. The sequence continues at coordinate 2,811 of JAIRLQ010000403.1, read as the reverse complement.
TTAGCCGGAACCGGAGATTTTGGCAGTTTTTTCAACCGGGAGGCGGTTTTCCGGCTTCTTGATCCGAAATTTGGGCGTATATGCCAAAACTCCCCTTGACACATTTGTTTTATCCCGATACAGTTGATTCATTCCTTGGGGGTGTAGCTCAGTTGGCTAGAGCGTTTGAATGGCATTCAAGAGGTCAGGGGTTCAATTCCCCTCACCTCCAAGTAAATCCCCTAAGCCCGTAAATTTTTTACAAACAGTAAATTTCATGGAAATTCCGGCCATTTTTCCGGGAGGTGAGGGGAATTGAAGCCTTTTTGCGGCCCGTTTGGGGCGAGACATCGCAGCCCCAAACGGGCAAATCCGCATGGATGCGGATTTAGCAAACAGGACGGCCCAGCGTCTGCCCGGCATGAGCGGTCAGGATCTTTTGCTGTGGATGAGGCATCAGGGGTTTACCACGCCGGTAATTATGATTTCGGCCCACGGTCAGATTGCCGATGCGGTGGAAGCGCTTGAACGCTGCGGGGGAAACCGCACCAGGGCGGCTAGGGAACTCGGCATAACGCGGAAGACCCTGCTTAACAAGGTTAAGGCTTACGGGATCGCGGCCCATAGGTGACTGATACCGAAGATGCGCGGATGCGGGACCCTCTACGACAAACCATGTCTTGCTGCCGGGGAGCGTCGGAACCCGTCAGCATAAAACCCCCGCCCGGTTGATAGCCTCTCCGCTTCTGCCTATACTTTGACGTATACCGGCAAGGAGGAATCCCGTGGCTGATGAAGCGGCTCTTAAAAAACCAATAGAAGACGGACAGCATTTTACCTACGCCGATTATAAGAACTGGAATCCCGATGAAACAGGGTGTTGCGAGCTTATCTACGGCGTTCCCTATGCTATGGCCGGGGCAAATACTAGGCATCAGACCATGCTGGGGGAATTGTTCAGACAGTTTGCGAATTTCCTTGCCGGAAAGCCCTGCCGGGTATTACCCGCTCCCTATGATGTGCGGCTTCTTTACGAAGAAGACGAGAGCGATGACACGGTGGTTCAACCTGATATTATTGTAGTCTGCGATAAAGCAAAGCTGGGAAAAGAAGGCTGCCGGGGAGCGCCGGATTTTGTGGTCGAAATACTGTCGCCTTCGAACACGGCCGCCGAGATGCAGCGGAAATTCAAACTTTACCGGCAGGCCGGGGTTCGGGAATACTGGGTACTGGATCCGGAATCCGGTACCCTGCTTACACACCTTTTTGAGGAAGGCCGCATCCTGAGCCGTTTCTACGGCGCGGGAGAAACGGCCCCGGTGGAGACGATCCCGGGTCTGGAAATCGTCCTGGAACCTGTTTTCGCAGAGTAGGAACGCGCAGCACGGGACTCCAGGAATTCAAAGCATCACCCATTGGGTTCATCCCCCCAGATGAAAAGGATAAAACTGAGCCGGTTCTCGTGGAGGAAGCGGCAAAAGGTATACCTCAGCGCGTTAAAGAAATCCTCCCGCCAGCCAAACCGGGTTAGCTGTTTTCCTTTTGGCGGATAACCGGGTATGGCTGAGTAGAACCCCGGACAATCAATTCGGTATCCATTAGAATATTTTTTAACGGAATATTATCATTGTTTTGTATTGATTGAATCAGCATGGAACATGCTGCACATCCAATTTCATAATAAGGCACCTTGATAGTAGTAAGCGGCGGATCGATCATTACTGAAAAATCAGAATCATCAAAGCCCATTATGGAAATATCTTCCGGTATACGGAATCCCATCTGTTTTGCGGCCTGTATGGCGCCTATGGCATGCAGATCTGATACGGCGAATATCGCATCAGGGCGATTTTCTAAAGAGAGTAGTTCCTTGGTCGCGTTAAACCCCTGGGTAAAGAAGGTTTTGCTAAAATCATTCTCAATATTAAGATTGACAATCCAGCGAGAATTTGTTTCCAACCCCAAATCACGCAAAACTACCATAAAGCCTTCTCCGCGTTTGCGGCTAAAAAAAGCATTATAATCAAGATTCAAAAAGGCAATTTTTCTGCGGCCTGTAGTGTAAAGATAATTTATGGCGTCATAAACAGCTTTACAATTATCAATGGATACATACGGATAGGGCAGGGATTCATCAATCTCGTTACATTGAACAACCTTGATATCCGCATTTATTTTTTTATTAAACATTCTTAAATACCGGGGGAAATGACCGATTATTATTCCGCTAATCTGGGTCTGACTCAAATACGGTGGAAAAATATCTTCCTTGTTTAATAAAGCCTGTGTCGGCACTCCGATTATGTTATACCCGCTTTTAAATGCCGTAGCTTGTATCCCGTCAAACGTAGGACTGCTAAATCCGGTATCATAGCTGGGAAATATGACGATAATTATTTTGTCATTTGAAAGTCCGGAATTGGGAATTTGATATCCCAGCACTTCCATGGCTTTTAAGACTTTATATCTGGCTTCCTGAGATATGTATCCGTTTTTGTTTAGAACACGGGAAACGGTCGAGATGGACACGCCCGCTTCTTTTGCGATATGGTGAATGGTGATTTTAGATTTATCCAACTACCCAGACCTCAATTAAAAACATTATTAAATAGTATATCAGATAGAAATATTCTGTCAATAGAGGCTGTTCCAAAACTTCAGTCTTTTGAACAGGTCCAATTAACAGTTCCGTGACCCTCCATGTCCTCCGTGGTAAATTTTCCGTCTTTCAATTATCCAGTCTTTTGGCCTTCCGGCGGTACCCCGCGCCGTTTTTGGATTCCGTTGGCTGCCTTAATGAGAATATAAAAAAGTACAGATCGGAAGAGCGTC
>JAIRLQ010000443.1 GCA_031259345.1 Treponema sp. | reverse complement strand
TATCCTGATATGGCCAATTTCTCCCGCCGTATAGTTTTTCCCCTTGTAAAGCCTGTTTTTGAAAACGCAGCTCATCCTGATACCGCTCCGGATGGAAATAATGACGTAGCACATGTCCCGGTATTCGGGTCTCAGCCATTTGTAGGCCAGGGCCATGCCATTGGTGTTGTGTTCGATATAAGTGGGAATATCCAGAACAAGAGGTTTTAAAAACCCCTGTATATCCACATTCCGCCATTTAGGAATGTGGGGATAGAAGATAGAGATGCCTGTTTTTTCATCCAGATACCCTGGCGCGCCAACTCCTATGCCGATGACCGGTTCTTTTTTGTCCTTCAATATTTCCAGCATTTTGAAAAGATTGACAGCGAGACGATCCAGCACATACTCCACCGATAAATTTGAAAGAACGAAGGATTCACTGAAGTAGTGGATCATATCCCCCCTGTAGTCCAGGATGGCGGCGCTCATATCGGTGGCGTTGAAGGTTATTCCGGCGAAGTATCCTCCCCTGGGATTAAGGGAAATAAAAGTGGGCTTTCGTCCGCTTAGGGCGTTCCCCTTTTCCGCGTAAAAAATGAGATTATCGGCAAGAAGCTCGTCAACGGTAGAAAGAACGGTGGCCATGCTGTAACCGGTCTCCCGCTTAAGCTGGGTTTTTGAAATTTTGCCGCGCTCCCTGATAAGGGATAACACGCGGTTTCTGGTATTGTTTTTCCGTAGGGCAGCCGCACTGGTTGTTCCCATTTTTCTTACTTAAAGATAACAAAAAAATGTCATTTTGTCAATTTCAACCTAAATATTATCGAAAATGACTAAATATAAAGCATGCTCCCATGAAAAACACTAAAATTTGGAATATTTATACCATAAAATGGGATTTAACTAACAATTAACAAAAAAATGATAAATTTTTTGTTGACATTTCGATAAATTAACCCTGATAATTAATCGAAGTCGATTTTATAGATTTTTTCTTGCACCGTATGGAGGTGAAAAATTCCGGGGCGGAACAGATATTTCACACCTATCCATTCACGATCTCCCGGGGAGGCCAAATTTCTGTGTTTTGGTCTGGTAATGCTTGACATCCTTGTATCCGGGGTGGGGAAATTGCCCGAACATTGGGAAGAGACGGTGTTCGCCGGTAAATTTTTCCCCTCTATCGGCGGCGGCGCCGCCAACAGCGCCATCACCCTAGGCCGTTTGGGCGCCGTTGTGGAAATTGCGGGAAAAACGGGAGACGACAGTTTCGGGGAACTGATCAATGCGGAATTGTGCAACAACGGGGTATTGACCGGGAACCTTCTCTGTCAGGAAAAGACCCCCAGCGGTTTGGCTATTGGCCTCGTGAACCCCGAAGGGAAGCGCTGCTTTATCACCAGCAGGGGGGCAAATGACACCCTGCACCCGGGAGAATTCAATTTTTCGGCAAAAAAACAGTTCGGTGTCTTTTTTGTCAATGGATTTTTCCAATTTCCCCAGGCGGAAGGAGCCCTGCTGAAATTGAGTAAGGAATTCCGCCAAGCCCGGGTAAAAATCGCCTTCGACATGGCTTCCTGGGATGCTTCAGGCCGGTGGATGGGGGCTGTGGCGCCTTTTGTTCCTCATATTTCCTGCTTTTTTTGTAATACCACACAACTGAAAATCCTTACCGGGCAAGAAGATCAGAAGAGGGGGGCAAAGTTCCTGTTGGAGCAAGGAGCCGGTGAAGTGATTGTAAAAATGGGCCCCTTGGGCTGTACGGTATACGGAAGCGATCAACCGATCCACACAGGGGCACCGGATCTTCCCGTAGTAGACACTACCGGCGCCGGGGATAGTTTCGATGCCGCCTACCTTTTCGCGCTTTCAAAGGGCTGGACTCCCTTTGAGTGTAGCGCCTTCGGCAATACGGTGGCCGGAATAAACTGCGGGAGTTTTGGCGCCACCGGCGGGGTGCCTGATTACAAAACCGCCCTGCGGGAGATGGCTAGATACTATACCCTTCCCAGGGAGGTATCGTAATGCCGCTGGTAACCACAGGGGAACTTTTTAAGGCGGCGGAGAAAGGCGGCTATGCCCTGCCGGCCTTTAATGCCAATTGCCTTGAAATGATTCCCCCCCTGGTGGAAGCAGCGGAGGCCGAAGGGGCGGCTCTGATTCTGCAGATTGGCAGACGGTTTTTACAGTACCTTTCCCCGGTTTTTGTAGCCCGGAGCGCCTGTTACCTGGCGGAAACGGCGAAGGTTCCCGTGGCGGTACATCTGGATCATGGCGCCGGTATCGAGCAGGTCCGGCAGTGTCTGGAGGCGGGTTTCACTTCCATCATGTACGATGGTTCGTCTCTTTCCTTTGAGGAAAATATTACCCGTACTAAAGAAGTAGCGCTTCTCTGTTCTTCTCGGTCTATTCCGGTAGAAGGTGAAACCGGCAAGGTACCTGTTTCGGAAAGCGGCGGGTACGGTAATTTGGATTGGGATCTGACCGAAGTCGGGGAGGCGGTTGAATATGCTGAACGGACAGGGGTGGATTCTCTTGCGGTAGCCGTAGGGAACCTTCACCGGATGAACCGTAAAGAGGCAAAGATAGATTTCGACCGCATAAAGAGAATTCACCGGGAACTTAAAATCCCTCTTGTAATTCACGGTTCTTCGGGCATTTCACCGGAGGACCTTAAGCAGGCGATTGCCTGCGGCATCAGAAAGGTAAATATCGCCACCGAATTTAACCTCGCGTTTTTGAAAGGGTATAAGGATTGCATGGATGCCGGAAAAGACGAATGGTTCCCCATGGAACCGCTCAAATGGGGGATGGAAAAAGTCCGGGACCTGGCCCGGGAACGCATAGGGGTTTTAGGCGCCAATGATCGGTACCGGTAACACAAGGAGATAGAATTGGAAAAGCTAAGGGTCTGTGCGGCAAGTACCATCCAAACCAGTTTTTGGGGCAGCGGCCAGGCTGAGTTTCTTAAAGTTCACATCACCAGACTCAAGGAACTGGAGGATTCTCTGGGGTTTAGGCTCTTTTGGATAGACCGGCCCATATCCGATCAGGCCGAGGCGGCAAAGGCTGCAGCGGAGGCCAGGGACAGGGGGGCGGATTTTCTGCTTGTCCAGTCCACCACCTTTGCATCAGGGGGGACGATCATTCCCTTTGCCCAAAGCGGCATTCCCCTGGGCATCTGGGGGATCCCCGAAATAACTGATACCGGGGCCATTCCGTACAATTCCTTCTGCGGTCTCAATATGTACGCCAGTATCATCAGGCAATATCTGGGAAAGAATATCCCCTACAAGTGGTTTT
>JAIRLQ010000382.1 GCA_031259345.1 Treponema sp. | reverse complement strand
ACACCTGTTAAATTAGTGCGCATGGGTGGAACCCCCGCTATGTGTCATGGTCTCAATCCGCGGCATAGGTGTGTATCTCCTGTCTATATAACGTGAGTTCGACAACAAAGAAAAAAGTCCGCGAATTACACGAAGCAGTTGAACACCTTGCTGAACTTTGGGTCATGCCGTTAATGACGGCACTATTGAACAGCCGGAGGAGATCTTCAATTCGGGGAAAAGGTTTGACAGGCTCCCGGCTTACCGCCAGCCTGCCGTCATTTCATTATACCATAATTTTTCTTTTTTCTGAAATATTCTCTTGACAGCCATTTCATAGTTATACATACTTAATTATGTAACTATGTTACATTACTATATCGCATATCAATACAAGGAGATGCAAAGATGAAAACAAGGTGCTTTTGGGTCATACTGGTCCTGGTTATCGGTCTTTTGGGATGTAACCGTTTGGCGGACAAACCTGCGGATAACGCCGCGGCTTCCGGCCTTCCGGTGGTGGCGGTCTGTATGCCGGAGATTTCCAGTCCCTTTATGAACGGGATCGCAGACGCAATCAAAAACAAATTTACCGGTATTGCAAACGTACAGGTATCCAGTTCGGATGGGGATAACAATAAAATGATCACCCTGGTACAAAACTATGCGGCAATGATGGTAGACACCATGTACATCATGCCCGGAGACCCCAAGGCCGTGATAGAAGCCATGCGGGAGGCCCGAAAAAGCGGTGTTAAGATTGCGGTGGCAGGGGTTTCAATCGGGGAGGATGGCGCGGATGCTTACGACTGTATGGTCAATGTCAATCAATACCTTGTCGGTACCTATGCCGCCTATCTGGGTAAACAGTGGGTTGACACGGTCTATCCCAATGCCGCCGCCGGTTCTGTAGAAGCTGTAGTCCTCATCAACACAACGACCGAAGACGCGCTTGCCCGGACAAACGGCCTTCTTTCCGTTGCGGAACCTTACCTCAAAAATACCCAGGGCCAATATGTTAATACCCAAGGAACCGTGGTGGACGATTCGGGAAAGACGGCGAACCCGGCGTATTCGCCGGCCGTTAAAATCGTGGGTACCACCCAAACGAGTACCTTTCAGGAAGGACTTGTGGCAATGGAAAACTTCCTCACCTCAAACCCCAATATTAAGCTCGTGCTTTCCTACAGTTCCGATATCGCAAGCGGCGCCGCGCAGGTTTATGCGGACCGCGGCTTAACGGATCAGCAGTTGACGGGCATCTGCGTTGTCGGGAGTGATTTTTCCGGAAACGAACTTCCTCTGATCAAAGAAGCCTCCCTGGGCAAGGGGGTATACCGGGGGACCATATCTTTTGGTAGCGCCGATCTCGCGGGGGATATGGCAAATATGGTAATGGGCCTTTTTACCGGAACCTTGAAAGAAAAGGTCCTTTGGGATCCCATTTCCCTGGTGTCGGCGGAAAAGGGTGAAGAAGTGCGGATTTTGGTCCAAAACACCGGAGCGGTGGCGCCCTACTCACGATAAAAGGACCGTATTTATGAACGATATTTTTTTCGCGGTGGAGGGCATCACCAAAGTCTATCCCGGTGTTGTTGCCCTTGACGATGTATCTATAGCGTTTAACAAAGGGGAGGTCCACGCCCTTATCGGAGAAAACGGGGCGGGAAAGTCAACCCTGATAAAGGTTGTCTCCGGTGCCCTGGAGGCGGATGCCGGGACGATATATCTTGATAAACGGAGATACAGCCATTTAACGTCCCTTCAGGCAAAACAATTAGGGCTCGAGGTCATCTATCAGGAATTTAACCTGGTTGAATCCCTCTCCGCTGCGGAAAATATCTTTCTTGGCGAAAAATACGGCAGATGGTTTAATCATAAAATTATTGAAGAAAAGGCGCGGGAGCTTTTCGGACAGTTTCATGTAGATATCGATCCTACGGCAGAAGTAGAAACACTTTCTCCGGCCAAACGACAAATTATCGAAATTTGCAAGGCCGTTGCAAAAGATGTGAGGCTTTTGATTATGGACGAGCCGAGCGCTCCCCTTTCCACAAACGAAGTAGAGATACTTTTTGATATTGTGGCTAAACTAAAACAAAAAGGGGTAACAATCGTCTACATTTCGCATCGTATGGACGAGGTTTTCCGGGTTTCTGACCGGGTTACCGTATTGCGGGATGGACGCTATATTAATACCGGCCTTACAAAAGATACGACCCGGGATATGTTAGTCAGCCTGATGGTAGGCCGTGACTTTAAGGAGACCCATCCTCCCCACAACGGCAAAGTCGGCGAATTGGCCCTGGAAGCTTGCCATGTTTACGGAAACGGCGATGAAGATATTTCGTTTTGGGTACGAAAAGGGGAGATCCTGGGGCTTGCGGGGCTTGTGGAATCGGGCCGGACGGAATTTGCGAATGTGCTTTTTGGCGCCGTCCCGAAAGAATCCGGCGATATCCGCGTTAATGGGGTGCCGGTTAAAATAAGGAACCCCAAGGACGCAATCGCCATGGGCATCGGCCTGATACCGGAGGATCGCAAGAAATTGGGATGTTTGCAGGAACAGAGTATTCTGTTCAATATATCTATTCAGAATATCAGGCAGGTGTGTAATTTTTTTCAAATCAGCAAAAAGAAGGATACTTCACTAGCAGAGATCTATGAAAAAAATTAAAAATAAAAACCCCGACTCTTTCCCAGGAAGTACAGTTTTTGTCAGGGGGAAACCAGCAGAAGGTGGTACTGGCTAAGGCATTGGCGGCAAATCTTGATATTCTTATCTTTGACGAACCGACACGGGGCATTGATGTCGGGGCGAAGTCGGAAATATATGATCTTATCGCTGAACTTTCAGAACAGGGAAAAGCCATAATTATGATTTCATCAGACATGGAAGAACTTTTGGGCATGTCGGACCGGATCATGGTTTTTTATGAGGGGAAAATCATGGATGAAGTTGACCGAAAAGATTTTGACGCAAAAAAAATACTAAGCCTTGCTTCAGGTTTCAAGGAGGAAAAATTGTGAAATTAAACGCTTCGTATATTCTTAATAAATACATGACTTTTTTTATTTTATTGGCCCTAGTCATACTTTTTTCTTTTTTTAGCAAACATTTTCTTACATTTATGAATATCAAAAATCTGATTACCCAAAATACCTATTATATCACCGCGGCCATCGGCCTGGCCTTTGTGATGATAGGGGGCGGCATTGACCTTTCTGTCGGTTATCAGTTGTCTTTGGTCGGTGTTATTTACGGCATTCTCATAACCGAATTGGGACTTCCGGTGCCGCTTGCAGTTGCCTCTGGGTTTATAATCGGCATACTATTGGGAATGTTGAATGGGGTGATTATTACGAGCATCAAAGTTTTTCCGATGATTGTTACCCTGGCTACCACAACGGTTTTTCAGGGAATCTCATACACCCTTTCCCAGTCAAAATCATTCAGGCCTTTCCCGGAAGATTTCCGGGCAATTACTACGGCAAACATCGCGGGAATTCCCTTTGATATTCTTTTGGCATTGATTATTGCCTTTGTAGCGGCCTATATCTTACAAAAAACTTATTTTGGCCGTTACGTAATGGCGGTCGGAGGGAACCGGGAAGTAGCCCGGCTTTCAGGCATTAACACCAGAATAATCACCATCGCGGTCTACGGCATCTGCGGCCTGTGTACGGCCCTTGCATCAATGATCATGGTTTCCAAATCCAATACCGCCGCATCTAATATGGGACCCGGAATTGAATTTACCTGCATGACTGCGGCGATCATCGGGGGCATCAGTTTTAAGGGCGGCAAGGGCACCATCACGAGCCTTATATGTGGCGTATTTATCGTCCAGATTCTGGGGAACGGTATGCAACTGGCCGGGTGGGGCGTTTACTCCCAGTATATCGCAAAGGGCGTAATCCTTATCATCGCCGTTGCTATGGACAGCTTGAAAAATATGTCTTTTTCCCGTAAAATTGTTAAAAAACAAAATGATACCGTCATAAAGGAGAAATAGCTTTGAACAACGAAAGCCATCTTATATTGAGTCCTGCGGGTGTTTTTGACCACAGCGGTATTACCAGAAAATATCTGAATGTTCCTTACGCGCATTTGTCGGAAG
>JAIRLQ010000349.1 GCA_031259345.1 Treponema sp. | reverse complement strand
CTTGCCCGTTTTGTCCGTAAAAACCGCCCCGACGGCATCCTCTGTTCCAACGATTTTACCGCAATGTCGGTACTGCGTTCATTTGATACGCTCGGAATCCGGGTTCCCGAAGATATCTCCCTTGCGAGCTTTGATAACCTCAGCCACCAGATGCTGTCTCCCCGTTTCATTACCAGCATTGAACAGCCCATTGAAGACATAAGCCGCAGCGCCCTCTCCCTGATGATGCGGCTTATCGCCAATCCAAAAATGCCCCCCTGGCAGCTTATCTTTCCCGGCGTACTGGTTACCGGAGACTCCACGATATAGAGCCTGTCCATAATGTGCCTGCATTATGGACGGACTCTAATTATCCCCCGGTAATGGCCGCTTCAGCGGTTAGTCTTTTCTTGAAAATTCCTGTGAGTTCAAGGAAATTTTGGCGATCAAAAATGTAAATGCCGATGTCCTGCAGAAGATCTGGTTTCGGAATTACAAAAAGACTACACTATTATTAAGGAAACATCCATCATGATTTACCTTGTTGAAGATGACGACAGTATCAGGGATCTTGTTGTTTACACTCTAAATAATTCCGGCCTTGAAGCCCGGGGATTTTCCAAGGGGAAAGATTTTTGGCCTGCCGTAAAAGCGGCCCTTCCCGCGCTTGTCCTTTTAGACATAATGCTCCCCGGCGAGGACGGCCTTTCCATTTTAAAACGCCTTCGTTCATCAGCGGCTACAGCCGCCCTTCCGGTGATAATGCTTACCGCCCGGGGGACTGAATACGACAAAGTGCTTGGGCTGGATTCCGGCGCCGACGACTATCTTGCCAAACCTTTCGGCATGATGGAAATGGTTGCCAGAGTACGGAGCCTTATGCGCAGGACGACCGCCCCGGAGCCGGAAAAAGACAATTACAGCCTTGGAGGCGTTGTTGTCAATATAAAAAACCACAGTGTTTCCGTAAACGGCACCGAAGCGGTCCTTACTCCCAAAGAATTCGACCTTTTGGTTTTTCTGCTTAAAAACGGAGACACCGTGGTTTCGAGGAGGCAGCTTCTTCAGGAAGTCTGGGGTTACGATTTTGTCGGCGAAACCCGGACAGTGGACACCCACATACTGACCCTCCGCGGGAAACTTGGAGAATGCGGGGGGATTATTCAAACCGTACGGGGAATAGGATACAAAACCGGTAAAGCCCTTTGAAACGCATTATCCTTCTTTTTGCCGGAGGCCTTTCGGCGCTTTCCATTATTATCACCGCCATTATGATTCATTTTGCCGCCTATTGGAAATTCACAGACCGGCTTAAAAAAGAGGCTGCCATTGACCTTGAATATGCCCGAACCGGCGTAGAGCTGGCAGGTATTGAATACCTGCACAGCCTGACGCCCCACCCGCACAGGCTTACCTTGATAGATACAGACGGAACAGTTTTATTCGATAATTCCAAAGATTTAAGGGAAATGGAAAACCATCTGGAACGTCCTGAAGTGCAGGAAGCCATAGCTTCGGGCGAAGGTGAAGGGATGCGGTATTCCGGCACCGGGAAAGAACAAACCTGGTATCATTCGGCAAGGCTGAAAAACGGAAAAATTCTCAGAATCGCCGTTACAACGCACACGGCCCTGGCCTCGGCTCTAAACATGATTCCCATTTCAATTTGCATTATAATTGCGGTTTTTATTCTGAATATTATTATTGCAACATTTATTACAAAAAGAATTGTTTTGCCTGTTAACCGCATTAATCCTGAAAAACCCGAAGAGAATGAGGTCTACGAAGAATTCAGCCCCCTCTTGCGCCGCCTTAAAGAACAGCAGGATGTCATCACCAGCCAGATGGAAGCCATGCGGAACCGCCAGATGGAATTTCAGGCTATTACAGACAATATGCGGGAAGGCCTTCTTCTTCTCGACAGGGAAGGAGCGGTATTGTCTTTTAACAAAAGCGCCCACGCCCTTTTGGGAAGCAATTATGATAAACATCATAAAAACAACAATCCCCCATTTCATATTTTTACCCTTTACCGGGAAGATTCTTTTAAAAAAGCCGTAGAAGAAGCCATTGCCGGCCATTCAGCCGAAGCGGTCATTAAAGTCAAAAAGCACCTGATACGCCTCATGGCAAATCCGGTGCCGGATTCGGACAAATCGTCCGGGGAGATTCTTGGCGCTGTTCTTTTGCTCCTTGATGTTACAGAAAAAAAAGAACGGGAAAATTTGCGCAGGGAATTTTCCGCCAATGTTTCACACGAGCTTAAAACACCCCTTACTTCTATTTCGGGCTACAGCGAAATCATTGCCTCGGGGCTTGCAAAACCCGGAGACTGCCGGAAATTCGGCGCGCAAATATACGAAGAAACCCAAAGGCTTATTACCTTAATTAATAATATTCTACAGCTTTCACACCTTGACGAAGGAGGCGGCGCAGGCCTTCAATTTGAAAAAGTAAGTGTCAGAAAAATTGCCGATGCCGCGATAAACCGCATTATTGACAGGGCCCGGGAGCGCAACATAAGCATAAGCCTTAGCGGAGATAACGGGGAAATAAAAGGCGTTCCCGGGGTTTTGGAAGAAATAATTTTTAATCTGCTGGAAAACAGCGTTAAGTATAATTATGACGGCGGAAAAATTACAATTCTAATCAGGAAAAGCGAAAAGGAATTAAGCCTTTCCGTAGCCGACTCTGGTATAGGTATTCCCGAAGAAGAGCAGGAACGGATTTTCGAACGTTTTTACCGGGCGGATAAAAGCAGAGGCAAAACCCCTGGCACCGGCCTGGGGCTGTCAATAGTAAAGCGTGGAGCCCTGCTTCACAATGCAAAAATCAAACTGGAAAGCAAAGAAAAGGCGGGAACCACTATCACCGTGTTTTTCCCGCTTTAACGCTTATGCCGGAAAGCGGCGCTCCGGCGAAATAGTTTCGTAGCCGTGCGCAGGGAGTGTTTAGCCGTTCTGGGCCGCGAGGATAATCAGGGAAAGCACTAAAAGGACAAGTGAACCGGCCGCAAACGCAATAATTGCCCCGGAAAAACCCAGAGTGATTACCGACCAGATCCCGATATTGTTGACCCAGCTTCGGGCAAACTGAACCAGCCCATGCATAACCACCGGGAGTATGCCCATCATCAGGTAAGCCCAGTATCGGGGGCGCTTCATTGCCCGGTAACGCCAGCCTAATACCAGGATAAAAATTGCCAGAGGCAGAAAAAGAACAGGCCGGGCTATGCGGTGTATAAACTCCGCCTGGAAAATCTGTGGCAAATGCCCAAAATTTCCCACAGCATTTGCCGCTTCGATAAGATCCTGCACCGGAAGATTATCAACGCCCCGGCGTAAATCCACAAGCAGAAGAAAATCTTTCCAGGCCAGGTTAAGGTTAAGCAAAGGCCCTTCGGGCGGAGCTTCCCCCATTCCCCGGACAATGGGCTCCCAACGCAGATCCTTGTCAACCCTGTCCAGCGCCCGGAACAGCATGGTTGTCCGGGTTTCATTTTCCAGGGAAAGGGGCAAAAACTTGATGTACGGGACTTCCATGCGCCATGCCGGCCGCGCGTCCCGATCAAAGGCAAAAATTTCGGCCCCAACGCCGTAAGCGGAATCCGAAAAAATTGTAAGCGAAGAAAGACGCATCACCATGCGGCCCAGCCCCAAGGGCAGGGAAAACACGGCGCCGGTAATGATCCCGCCTGTGGCAAGGTCCATTTCGTCAACAAAAAAAGCTGTCCTGGAACAACCCTCCTCACTCATGCGGAAGTGTTTTTCGGCGTCAGGATCATTGGGGGTAAATGACAGCAATTCCAGAAAAATGTAATAAGCCCGTATCCAGTCTTCGCCGGCAAGCGCCTCGTAACCGTCCCTTTTAAGCCGGTAGAGGCGGTAGGCCTCGCTTTCCCGGGCTGTGGGCGCCATGGAGGACACGGCGTTCCATGCCCGGCTTGCCAGTTGGGCAGCAGAGACCGTTTCGGCGCTGCCTGTTCCCGCGAGCCTTCCTGCCAAAGTGGCAAGCCAGTGGGCATCATAAAAGCGCTCTTCCTGCAGGGCCTTTTCGGCCAGGGTCATTGCTTCGGCAGCCGTCAGGGGGACCTCCCCAGGCAAGGCACCTTTTACCCTTTCATACCGGTTTTCCGGGGACGAAGAAACCGTTTTCAGGCGGGTTTCTTCGTTTCGTATATCCGATTCTGCCTTGAGTTTGGCGACTTCCGGCCCCCCGGGCCAGATTTGCTCACAAATGCCCAGGAATTGGGCGGCCTCTGCCCATTGGCCCACGGCGGCGTAGTTTTGGGCTTCCTGTTTGGAAATCCGGTAGAGCCTTCCCTGATAGCGGAGATCCGCCTGGTAATCCCTTACCGAGGGCAGGACAAGAAGAAAAATTGCCGTGTAAATGGCAGCGGCGGCTATGGCGGTAAGAATGGAACCACGTATGAATTTTAAAAACTGGGGCGAAAAGGCGGTAAACTTTTCCATTGGCCAAAACTTGATGCCAAAGGGAATGGTCAAAGCCGACAGAGCCAGGGCAGGAAAGAGGTTCATAATGTCCAGGCTGCCCTGAACAAAGCGCCATCTCCAGGAAAAATACGCCAAAGGCGCGGTTTCTCCGGGATAAATCAAATTAAACACAAGGATTACGGTGCTTGAGGCCAGCATATAGAGGATAAAAACCCCCTGAACCGAAGAAAGCTTTTTTTTGTTGAATTTAATCATTTTCAGGCGGCCTGCCTTTGGCCAGACGGGCCAAAAGGGTATAAAGCAGGATGAGGCACCCCGCGGCGGCAAAAAACAAGGGCGTAATCTGTGATTGGCTTAAACCCCTTCCCAAAAAAGAAGAAAGAAGCCCCAAAATTTCCTGGCCGTTAAGAAAAGTCTCCAGGGACAAAACACCCCTAAAAACCAGCGCCCCCAGGAAGAGATTTGACAAAGGCCAGCGGCTTGCTTCCATAAGAAAGCGGAAGCTTGACAGCAGAAAAATCAAGGCGCCAACATACATAAAGAAGGGAATAAGCCCGTTTCTGAGCCGGGCCTCAAACTGCCGGGAACTCAGGTTAAAATCTATCGATATGCTCTGTATAAACCACGGCGTTTCATCCCGGAATGGCAGGGCGGGCAGGGTTAGGGAGGAATTGTTAGGCCCCCGGGGCGATTCCTGATAAAGCATGCTTTGACCGGGGATAGCTACCACCCTGGGGCCCCACAGGTCTCCCCCTTCCTTCAAAAGTACCATGGAGATATCCTGCCTGGACAGGATAAGGCCGGCCTGTTCCCGAACCGCGGGGGCGGCCTCTACTGCAAAATCCACCCCGCCAAGCCGCCGTATCCCCAGGGCAGCTCCCAGAACAAAAACCGCTGCCAGTACCATAATTGCCACCATTGAAAGAAGGTAGGGTATATGCCGCCGGGCGGTATAACTTAGGGAAAGAAGTATGGAGATGTACAGGGCTGCCGGTATGGTTCTGGTCAGGGCGGCAATCAGGGCGCCGGACTGTTCTTGTGTTACAGGGATAAGCCTTGCGGCATCTATCCACAGGCCTAAAAATTTAAGTATCGCCAAAAACAAAAACAGGAGGACAAAAGAGATACTGAAAAAAAGCGCCAAACGGGCCAGATTCTTCATTTGAACTTTGTTCCTAAAATAAGGTTAGCACTTGATTAGGTCTTGCGCAAGGCACATCACGGGCAAAAATTTGTTAACAACTTATTAACAATCAAAAATTAACCGTTATGTCAAATAATTCAAACAAACAAAATGCCGTACCGGCCATGACGCATTTAATTTTAATAATTATATATATTAATTCATTATATTATAAAGAATTAATAATCCGGCTCCAAAAAATTTTCATACAAAAACAGTCGTCATGTATAAAAAGTCATACAAAACGATGTTGCCTTTTCTTTTACACAAGTTTTCCACATTTTATTCACAGTCCGGCAGGAACGATTGACAGGCTCCTGGCGGCCTGGCGGCCTTGTGAATTTTTACCCGGTTTTATGCGCGAAGCGCAACAAACTGCTAGTTCTGTTCCCCCGGAGGCAGGGCTTGCATCTTTTCTTTAAGCTCCTCAAGCATAAGATCCGCCGGCGATTCCGCTTCTTCCAGCTCTTTAAAGCGTTTTTCCAGGCTGGCGTCGGCGCTTAAGTCTTCCAGCTCTTTGGCGGCGTCGGCCTGGGCTTCCATCTCGTCCACCTTGGCGGACATACGGTCAAAGGCATCAAAGGCACTGCGGTTCCCGGAGACAGAAGAAATGGTATTTTGGATTTTTTGCTGGGCTTCCGCCCGTTTTGCCCTGGCAATAAGAAGGTTTTTTTTACGCTGAGCCTCTTCAATTTTATTCTGAAGCTCCCTAAGGGATTCTTTAAGGGTATTTACCGAGGCCTTCTGGACTGCCCACTGTTTGCCGTACTCCGCGGCGGCATTGGCATGTTCCTGCTTGCGCAGCAATGCTTCTTTGGCCAGGTCGTCTTTGCCGGCATTTACCGCCAGTATAGCCTTTTTTTCCCATTCCTGGGCCCGGCTTTCCTGATTGGCAGCTTCGCGCTCAAGTTTTTTTTCATCCGCGATGGCCATAGCGACAGCCCTCTTGGATTCAATTAACTGCTCATTCATATCAATAAGAAGCTGATTGAGCATTTTTTCGGGCTTTTCAGCCTTGCTGATCATATCGTTTACATTGGAGGAAATAAGTGTTTTAAGCCGCGAGAATATTCCCATTAGGAGCCTCCTGTTTTAATTATTTCTGTAAACAGAAAGTATTGGATAATGCTGGGTCAACGCAAGGCTGACGGCGTCCAGGGAAGCCCGGAATTCCTCAAAGTCCATGGTATCGTATTCCAGGGTATCAACAAGAACCACTTTGCCCCGGTCTATGCCGTACGCGCCGTGGATCATGTCCATAGCGTTGAGTTCCAGCAGTTTGGCGTAGAATTCCTCGCGTTTGGCGGAAGGCACATCCATCACCTGGACCCTGATTGTAACCAGCGGCGCGGTATAATCCACCGCAACCCCGTCCAGGCTGTGTTCGGCATCTTCTATAAGCCAGAAACCGTTAAGCTCACGATAGGTATACTTGAGCTCTATTAGAAACTGCTCAATTTTATTTTCAGCCATAAGCGGATTGCCTCCCTTACTCCAAAGACCAATTAAAGAACTCTTCGTTTAATCTTTCCGCCACAGGCAACGGTTTACTAGCCTAAGAAGACCTGCCCCGCATTATCTATGGCAAGTATGGTCTTGCACTCGGAACAGCGGAACCGGCCCGGCTTCATTGCCTTGAGTTTTTTGGAACAGATAGGGCAGGCGAAAATCTTGGGAAACAAGGATGTCCATTCGGAAGCCGGCCCGGAACGGAAGAAATTCACCGAAT
>JAIRLQ010000321.1 GCA_031259345.1 Treponema sp. | reverse complement strand
CCGTGATGCAGTTGTCGTATGCGTCCCGCACCACCTCGTACTCGATTTCCTTCCAGCCGCCGAGCCATTCTTCCACCAGTATCTGGGGGGCGTGGGAGAAGGCCCGTTCGCAGCGGCGGCGGAGCTCTGTGGCGTTCCGGCATATACCGGAGCCTGAACCTCCCAGGGCATAGGCAATACGCACCATGACCGGATAGCCTATGGTTTCCGCAGCTTTAAGCGCCTGTTCCACGCCGCCTGTCCTGCCTTCGGCGGAAACGGCGATGCTTGCAGGTGTTTTGGCCCCTATCTCGTTAAGCCGCTTTACAAAAAGTTCCCTGTCCTCGGTATCTTCGATAACCTTGATCCGGGTCCCCAGCACCCTGACCTTATTCGCGGCGAGCACGCCTTCCCGTTCAAGCGCAACGCCGCAGTTCAGGGCGGTCTGTCCGCCAAAGGCCAGGAGTATGCCGTCAGGCTTTTCCTTTTCGATGATCTCCCTGACAAAGGCCGGGGTAACGGGAAGAAAGTAGGTCCTGTCGGCCATGCCCTCGCTGGTCTGAATCGTCGCTATATTGGGATTTATCAGTATGGTTTTTATGCCCTCTTCCCTGAGGGCCTTGAGGGCCTGGGAACCTGACTAGTCAAATTCCCCTGCCTGTCCTATTTTAAGGCCCCCTGAACCAAGAACCAGAACTTTTTTCGGCTTGTCGTGTATGGTCATCTCAGGCGCCTCCTGCGGGAACATGGTCCCGCACCTGGTCAAGAAAACGGTCTATGAGGAATTCAGTGTCCCTGGGGCCGGGACAGCCTTCGGGATGGAACTGCACCGCCGAATAGGGATAGCGGCTTGAGCGTATGCCCTCTATGGTCCCGTCGTTGTTGTTGGTAAACCAGGGTTCCCAGCCCCTGGGGAGGGTCTCGCCCCGTACTGCGTAGCCGTGGTTCTGGCTGGTGATATAGCAGCGCATGGTCCCTTCTTCCACGCAAGGCTGGTTCTGCCCCCGGTGGCCGTAGGGAAGTTTGTAGGTATCCGCTCCGGCGGCCAGGGCCATGATCTGGTTCCCCAGGCAGATGCCGAATATGGGCCTGCCTGCGGTAAAGGCCCTGCGCAGCGCCGCTATGGTCCTGCCGCAGGCTTTGGGGTCCCCCGGCCCGTTGGAAAGAAAGAGGCCGTCGTATTCTATGTTCTGTAAATCGTGGTTCCAGGGAAGCCTTATGACCTCAACCTGCCGCGCAAGAAGGCAGCGGAGTATATTCGCCTTGGCGCCGCAGTCCACCAGGGCTATCCGGTAGCGCTTCGCAGACTTCGGAAACCACAAAGCCAGAGACCTGTGAGCGGGTAGGTGGCCACAAGAATCTGCCCCTTAAAGCTCGGATCGGTAAGGGACTGGGGATAGCCGGTCATGCCGGTGGTAAAGACCACTTCTCCGGCCTGGGACCTTGCCCTGCCAAAGGACCAGCCTGAATACTCTGAGCCGTCCTGGAGAACCAGCTTTGCCTGCCGGAGCTGCTTTAGCTCCCCGTATTGTTTGTCCGCCATATTTCCCCCTCGGTCCATAATAGGGCCTGATTAAGAAAGAAACAAGGATACGACAAAAAATTAAGAATAAAAAAGGGGAAAATGACAGAAAATCGGCCTTTCAAAGGCCAAAAAAGGAGCAATTTGGTGATTTTTATTCTGAATTATCGCGGCTCTGCAGTCGGAGTCCATAATGCGTTGGCTTTGTGGACAGACACTAACTATACAAGTGCGAAAAAATAGAAAAAAATACCGGTAATTCGCTTGCTTGACTAGTTACTTAATTATGAGTTATAGTAACGCATTATTGCATATTTATACAAAAAATTGTATTTTATACAGGGTTATTTGCATAAATACCCGTTTTTAAGCGCCCGGAAAGGGCAGAGGAGAATTTATCCGAATTAGAGTCTGTCAATAATGTGGACAGACACGAATTAGCGGCCGGCGTATTTGGCGCTGGGCAAATAACATGGGTGGGCTTGTCTAAAGCGGTAGTTTTTTGGAACAAGCTCTGTTGGTCTTAAATTATTTTAAGTTTTAGAGGTGATTTTATGGAAACCCCGCTCAAAAATTCTGAAGGTCAGAAGATACAGGAGTTATGCAGAAAGTACAGCATATACACCTGGAGTATACAGCAGGACGTTGACCCTCTGGCTGTTGCCAAAACAGAGGGCCTTTATTATTGGGATTATGACGGCAGGCGTTATTTGGATTTTACATCCCAGCTGGTCAATGTAAACATTGGATTTAATCATCCCAAGGTTGTGGAGGCCATGGTCGAGCAGGCGCGGAAGATGCCTTTTATCGCGCCGAAATACGCTTTTGATAAACGGGCTGAACTGTCCCGGCTTCTTATCGAGGAAATCGCCCCCAAGAATATGGCAAAAGTTCTTTTTTCGCTGGCAGGGGCGGACGCCAACGAGTTTGCCCTGCGTATCGCGAAGGCGTACACAGGCCGCGAGAAGATTTTTACCAAATACTGGGATTATCATGGCTCGACCTACGGTGCGGCAATGATGAACGGCGAGGCGATTAAGCCTTCGCCTTTGCCGGAAATCGGAGGGTTTATCAAATTCTTCGGGCCCTTTCCTTTCCATGACAGGAGCTTTGCTTCGGCGGAAGAGGCTTCCGCGTTCTATTTAAGGGATCTGCGTAATAGACTGATTTTTGAAGGGGCCGATAAGGTGGCCGCGATTATCATTGAGCCGGTTACGGGCAGTAACGGAGTCATTATTCCGCCAAAGAGTTTTTTACATGGGCTGCGCTCTCTGTGTGATGAGTTTGGTATTCTTCTGGTATTTGATGAAGTTATGATGGGTTTTGGAAGAACCGGCCGCTGGTTTGCCGCCGAATATTTTGACGTACAGCCGGATATTATAACGTTTGCAAAGGGAATTACCTGCGGCTATGTTCCTCTGGGCGGGGTTCTTATCAGCAGGAAAATAGCCGATTACTTAGAGACAAACCGTATTAGCTGCGGGCTTACCTACAACGCCCATCCTATGGGCTGCGCTGCGGCGATAGCGACGATTAATGTCTATAAAGAAGAAAAAATTCTCGAACATACCCGTGAAATGGCCGTGGTGCTTGAGGCGGAGCTGCAAAAAATCAAAGTCAAGCATCCTTCGGTGGGGGACGTGCGCAGCATAGGATTGATGGGGGGGATCGAAATCGTCAAGAACGCAAAAACGCTGGAGCCTTTTGTCCCCTACGGCATAACAAACCCCGGCGAGGCGATGAACGCTTTTGTGAACGCGGCCAAGCTTAAGGGCGTTTCGATGTTCGGCAGGGGTAATATCGCGGTTGTGGCCCCGCCGCTTATTATTAAAGAAGACGAGCTGAAAGAGGCCCTGGCGGTAGTGGACGACGCGCTCGGCGAGGTTGACGCGCGCATGGAATAAGGCCGAAAAAAGCGTCTAAAATCCCGCTTTTTGGTTTTTCAAGGCATGGTAAGCATATACGGCGGAGATTGAATTTTCCGGCGGCTTAAATATTTTTTGAGGAGGCTCTAAAGTGTTTTACGGATGGATTATTGTAGGCGTTACGTTTCTGATTTATTTTTTCAATGTGGGGTTGATGTTATACGGCGCCCCGGCCATTAACGCTAAAATGATAAAAGATTTAGATCCTTTGTTCAATCCGGCTGTTGTGGGAACCGCCGTGGCGATTTCCACAGCCTGCCAGGGTATTTTGAGCGCGGCCTCAGGCGCCCTCGCGCGGAAAACAGGGGTCAAAAAGCTCCTTATTTTCGGCAGCCTCATGCTGTGCGCCGGCGCTCTGGCAATAAGCTTTGGCCCGGAAAACAGGGTTTATTTTATCGTGGTGTACGGCAGCATGATGGGCCTGGGGCTTGCCTTTGGCGGGATACTCTCATCGCAGACGCTCCTTAATGACTGGTTCAGCAAAAAAAAGGGATTCGCCATGTCGATTGCCGTGTCTTCAGGCAGCGTTTGCGGCATGATTGCCCCTACCGTTATGAGTAAGCTTACCGACGGAAGCTGGAAGAACGGCTGGTTCTTGGTTGCCGCTATGACCGCTGTTTCCGCTTTGCTGGCGGCGATTATTGTTGTCAACCGCCCTGAGGATAAGGGCCTGTATC
>JAIRLQ010000314.1 GCA_031259345.1 Treponema sp. | reverse complement strand
ACACCGGGGGACCAAATGCCCGCGCCCCGCAGTTTAAAGTGGAAACCCGGCAAAAGGGGAGCGTCCCAGTTTCCCTTAAAACTTACAGAATGATATGAATCGCCGCCCAGCCCCAGTGTGTACGTGTAATCCAGGGAAACGCCGCTTTGGGAAAGGAGATACCCGTCCCACTCAGTTTGATTCATTGAAAGCCCGCCTTCAAAACCCAGGTAGCGCCCCCCCTCTTTTGGACCCCGAAGGGCTTTGCCCCTTTTACGGAGAATAAGCTCTTCAAAAGAGACATTCACGCCGGCTTCAAGTTTATCAAACAATGTTTTGCTTAAGCCCGCGCCAAAGCTGACCGCGTCAAGATCAAACACCCGCAAATCGTGATTTGATTCGTCCGTGTCATGCCGCTCCTGGCGGGCGAACATAGCCATTAAACGCCAGCCCGGCGCGTTTTCCGCCAGGGGAACATGCATGTAACCCCCCGTTACCATCCAGCTTTCCGTATTGTACATACCGCCAAAAAAGAATTTGTCCGTAAGCCCGAAAGCGTTGGTATCGACAAAGAAACCGCCGAACGTCCAGCCGTCGGAACCGCCCATAACAATGGGCAGGGGAAATACGGACCATTTTTCCCGGACAGTTACTGTAAGCTCGATAGTTCTATTTTCTTTGGGCCCCAGGACAGCGACATCTACGGCCAGGGGCTCAAGAACGCCTGTCGACATTACAGCCGCCTTGACTGAATCAATATCAAGCGTGGCAGCGTCCATGCCGACAAAACGCTTTAGCGGCTTTTCGGCGGCTGTGGGTTTTGTACGTGTAAGCCCGATTACGGAGACGGAAGTTATTTGCCCGCCTGTTTCCGCGGCATAAAGAAAGCCCGGAAAAAGAATTAAAAGAACCATTCCCAAAACGCAAAGGCCGCTTGGCAAACAAGCCCGCCTTGCGGCCGGACAGGAAGTAACCGCCTTCCCGGACAGCCGCGAACGCCTTGAACGCCTTGAACTATGGGGCAAAATAAAACCTATGGAACCTTGGTTTAACAAGAATTTAACGTACCCCGCGTTTCTTAGGGAACCGCCGATTAACCTGACGCCAATCAGCGGCCTCTTAGGGCTTTAGACAACTTTAAGCAGCCAGCCTTTTTCGTCCGGCAGCGTTCCGTATTGAATGCCCTTGAGGCTGTCCCGGATTTCCGCGGTAAGTTCCCCAACTTTGCCGTTATTAAAAACCTGTTTACGCCCCTTGTACGTAAGGCTTTCTATGGGGGTTGCCCCGGCGGCGGTGCCCGAAACAAAACATTCTTTTGATTCGTCCAGGGCCTCGTCTATCGCAATTTTCCGCTCTGAGACGCGTATCCCCTTATCTTTGGCAAGCTCGATAATACTGGCCCTGGTAATCCCCGGCAGGATAGTATCCCCCAGTTCGGGAGTAACAAGCTCCCCGGATTTTAAATAGAAGAAAATATTGCAGGACGATCCTTCTTCGACATATGTATGATTGGCCGCGTCCAGAAACACGCATTCCATATAGCCCGCCTCGGCGGCCTCGTGCTTTGCCAGGGCCGCGATGACATAATTGGACGCGGCTTTAATCCAGCCTGTGCCTTTGGGGGTTGCGCGAATGCGGTCGGTAATTACCGCGTCGGAATTGCCGCCGGAAAAGTAGGAGCTTACCGGAGTAGTAACTATCATTACCCAGGGCTCGCCGGAAATGTTTACGCCTATACCGCTTTCCGCAATGGTAAAAGGCCGTATGTAGATGGAGTCCGCCGTCATAAAAGAGTCCTTTTCCCATTCGGCTTTGTAACGGACGCGGAAGCCCAAAGCGGCGTTGCGTTTTATAATTTCTACACAGGCCCCGACAAATTCATCTTTTGGAAAGGGAGGCATATAAAGGCCCTTCATGGAATTGTAAAACCGTTCGGCATTCCTGTCGGGCCGGAAGATGGCAAGGCCGCCGTCTTTTTGGGGCAGCGCCTTAATCCCTTCAAAACAGCCAAGACCGTATTGGGAAGTATAATTAACCAGAGGCATATCGGCATAAAAGTTGCGGGAATCCGCCAGCGCGTTTTTGTCCGCCTCGCTTAAGGCCGCTTCTTCTTCCGGGGTTTTGTGGGGCTTCTCGATATATTCACCCAACCACTTGCCCTGACTGCATTTTGCCCGGTACACCACAGGATAACTTGAAAGCGAAAAAGCCATAACTCCCTCCAAAATTTGATAATCCTGAACCATAGTACCACGCCGCCATGAGGCTGTCAACGAAAGGGCGGCGCACGCCCCCGCCCGCGGTAAAACGCCGCCCCCCGCGCTGCCTTGCCCGTAAAAAAACCCCCGGACAATGCCGGGGGCCGCTGTTTGCCTGCGCCTGATGATTACCGGGGCTTATGCCGCGCCCGTGCGTGTACCGCCCACATGCGCCAACCGTACGCCGGACCGCGCCTGGGCTTGCGCTAAGTCGCCAGGATGAACATTATTAGTCGTAATACCTTCCAATTGCAAATCTTCAATAAACGCATCTAATTCCGACATGTCCTGACCCAACTGGATTACCAGCGCCTCTGCCATGGCGTCTGCGTTGGCAACACCCGTTAAACCCAATGCCGTAACAATTTTGGCTTTCATGGCATTCGCCAATGCATCTCTCAAGTCACCAGAATTGCCCGGCGTATCAAATGTAGTGCCGCGACCATTGTCATAATAGTACATAGGATTATTGGCGCCTGGATCTACCGTCGGAAT
>JAIRLQ010000285.1 GCA_031259345.1 Treponema sp. | reverse complement strand
GTGCGCGGCTCCTAAGCCGGTCAATCGCTTGTGAAAAGGCTGTTTTGGGCTTATATGCTTGGCATGATTCTTGCTATATATCGATAAGGAGTTGCCAATGACCGTCCGAATGAACACCGCCGTATTGGGCTCACTTTTAATTTTTCTGGGCGCCTGCGGTTCCAAAAACAAGGCGGCGCTTTATGAGTACAGCTCAATAACCAGGGGTTCTATCGAAAAGACCATTTCGTCTACCGGCACCCTGAACCCTGTGGCAACGGTAAAAGTGCTGGCCCAAATGTCGGGCAGAGTAGAAACCATCCATGCCGATTTTAATACCCAGGTAAAAAAAGGCGACGTTCTGGCGGTACTCAACACCGACCTGCTCAAGCTCCAAAGGGAACAGCAGTACAACCAGGTGCTGACCGCCCAGGCAAATTACGAACTTAAACTTTTGGATTATCAGAATCAGGAAAAGCTTGCGGAAAAAAAACTTATCTCCGAATACGAACTTAAAACCGCCAAAACAAGCCTTGCCGTCCAGGAAGCCCAGCTTGCGGCGGCGCAGTCCAGCCTTAAACAGATTGATACCGAAATTAACCAGTACGCATATATCACCAGCCCCATAGACGGCATCGTACTGGAACGGGGCGTCAGCGAAGGAGATTCTGTTTCGTCAAATTCCAGCGGATCTTCCACATCAATTTATACCCTTGCCGAAAATCTGACAGAAATGCAGATTGAATCTTATGTCGGCGAACTGGATATTTCTTCCATTAAAGAGGGTCAGGAAGTAATCTTTACCCTTGAAGCTCTGCCGGGCAAACGCTATACCGGCACGGTACAAAGCAAACGCCTTATGCCGACGGTAAAGGATAATGTAGTAAGCTACAATGTAATTGTCGGGGTAAGCAATTCCGACGGTTCACTTTTGCCGGGCATGACCTGCTCCCTGGAATTTATTGAAGAACGGCGAGAGAATGTGCTGCTTGTGCCCAACGCGGCCTTGCGCTACCAGCCTACCACTCTATCGGAAGGAGAAATTGATAATTTGAAATTTGCCGCGGCCCTTGAAAACATGAACGAGGAACAAAAAAGCGCGGCAATTACCGCAAGGGATGAGGCAAAAAAACAGGCCGGCGTTCCGGATGCCCAAGAGACACCCCAGGCGGGCATTTCGGGGCTTTTGGGCGGCATGCCCCAGGGCGTGAGAGCGGCCGGAGGAAACCGCGGAAACCGCCCCGGCGGCGCTTCCCGGGCTTCGGGCGAAGCGGCCCGGGCTGCGCTCCCGCCGCCTAAAGCGTTATGGTACAGCGATAACACGGGAAAGCTTGCCTGCATTATGGTCGGAACCGGCCTGAGCAACGGTACCCGTACCGAAGTAATGCCTCTGTCGGAAAACGTCAGGCTGGAAGAAATAAAAATAATTTTACGCGAAAAGGTTGAAGCATGAAGGTTATCGAAATGAGAGGCGTCAAACGCTATTACAAACTTGCCGAAGAAGTAACCGTACGCGCCCTGCGGGGCGTGGATTTTTTAGCCGACGCGGGAGAATTTATTTCCGTCATGGGCCCTTCAGGTTCCGGCAAATCAACATTGATGAATATCCTGGGCTGTCTGGATAAACCCAGCGAAGGCTTTTATAGCCTTGACGGCATCGAAACATCAACTTCGGACTCCGACACCTTTGCCATGATACGGAACAAAAAAATTGGCTTCGTGTTTCAGGCTTTCAATCTGCTCGCCCGCACCACGGCGCTGGAAAATGTTGAACTGCCCCTTTTTTACAGCAGGCGGAAAGATTTTGTTTTTAAGGAACGCGCGGCCCTTATGCTAAACGAGGTCGGCCTGGGAGACCGCATGGATCATCTGCCCAATCAGCTTTCCGGCGGGCAGCAGCAGCGGGTTGCCATTGCCCGGGCAATGGTGAACGATCCCGCCTTTATCCTGGCGGATGAACCCACGGGCAACCTGGATACGGAAATGACCCTGGAAATCATGAGCCTTTTTCAGAGTCTTAACAACCGGGGCAAAACCATTATTATGGTAACCCACGAGCCGGAATTGGCGGCATACACAAAGCGCACCGTTACTCTAAGAGACGGCGAAATAGTTTCCGATCGTATTCTGGAAGAAAGGCATGACGCCGCCGGAGACCTTGCCAAATGGAAAGCTCTGCATTCCATTTTGACGGGAAATGAAGCGGCAGGGGCAGCATGAACATAATTCAATTATTACAAACTTGTTTCCGCTCAATATTCCGCAACAGAATGCGGAGCCTTCTTACTTCACTGGGGATCATAATCGGCGTGGGCAGCGTTATCATCATGATGGCTATAGGCGAAGGCTCCCAAAAGCAGATTGAAGCGCAGATCGCCAGTATGGGGACCAACCTTCTTCAGATTATGCCCATGCGCATGTTCTGGCGCCCCGGACAAATGAACGCCAACCGCCCCCGTTCCAATCAGATTACCCTGAAGGATCTGGAAAAAGTCAGAACCGAATCAAGCTATACCCTGGCGGTTTCCGGGGTTACGCAAAGATCATACACGGTACAGGGCTTTTCCGGGGCGGCATCTGTTCAGGTGTACGGCGTCGATCCGGACTTTACAATAATTAAAAACCGCCGGGTGGTTTCGGGCGTCCTTTTTGACGATGAAGATCTCGAAAACCGGAACCGTACAGCAGTCATCGGCGCAACAACGGCTTTAAATATCCTTGGCGGCGCCGAAAGCGCGGTAGGGCAGCAGATACGAATCGGCAGCGAAAACTTTACCGTAACCGGTGTCCTTAACAAAGCGGGAACTTCCATGGGCCAGGATGCCGACGATGTTATCTGGATTCCGCTTAATACATTTATGACCAGGCTTTCCAATTCAAGTAATGTCGCCCAGATTGCCGTCAGCGTGGTAAGCAAAAAATACATGAGCGCCGCCCAAACCGAGTTAAGCGCCATAATGCGGGAAGCCCACGGCCTAAGGGACGGATCGGACGACGATTTTGAAATTATGAACAGCGCCGACCTGGTAGAAATGGCAACATCTACCGCAAAAACATTAACCACTTTGCTGGCCGCCATTGCGGGGGTTTCCCTTTTAGTCGGCGGTATCGGCATTATGAACATTATGCTGGTTTCGGTTACCGAAAGGACCCGGGAAATCGGCATACGCATGTCTGTGGGCGCACGCAAACGGGATATTCTTTTCCAGTTTTTGTCCGAGTCGGTAATTTTAAGCCTTATGGGCGGGGTCCTGGGAATTGGCATGGCGGCGGCAGTCTGCCGTATTCTGTCAATGATGAGCATAGTCACAGCCATTAACCCGCTCATTGTAGCCGCCGCCGCCGTTTTTGCGGCCCTTGTGGGCATTTTCTTCGGCTTTTATCCGGCAAGAAAAGCCGCAGCCCTTTATCCCATTGACGCGCTCAGGTACGAATAAAAGATTTAACATAAGCGGCGATACCGCCGCTTTATATCGGAGTTATCATTAACACTGCGTGTTAATGTTCGGTTTAACATAAGCGGCGCTGCCGCCGCTTTATATAGGAGTTAAAGTTAAAGTGAAGAGTTGGCTTGTACTGTTCGTGTGCTTCGTCCTTGCTGTTTCTTTGGGCTTTGCGGAAGACGCGGCCCTTACACTGGAAGATGCCCGGAATCTGGCTGTTGCCAACTCACGGGAACTTAGGCAGCTTGCCATGTCTGTTGAAAGCAGTGAAATTACCCGAGATACCCAATGGTATGAATTTTTGCCTTCCCTTTCTTTGCAGGGCTCCGCCGGAACAAGCTTGTGGAATGACGGCAAAGCTTCGCAGGAGATATTAAAAGATAATTTTTACGCCAGGGCGGGTTTAACGGCAAGTGAAAAAATCCCCCTGTGGGACGGCGGTAAATATTCCATTCAAAAATTGCTGAATGAGCTTTCCGCAGAATCGGCAAAACAGGATGCCCTTGCGGGCTATTTTTCCGTTTTGGACCAGGTTGACAACGCCTACTACTCGGTTCTGGAGGCCGCGGCAAATCTTGAGGTTGCGGAAAGTTCCCTTGAAACAGCCAGCATAAGCCTTTCAATTGCCGAAATACGCTATCAGAATAAAATGATTGTTGACGCCGATTATTTTAAGGCAATGGCGGATGCCGAAAGCGGGAAGAATAACCGCGACAATGCCCGCAGAAACCTTGAGCTTGCGGGCTTAAAGCTTAAAAATCTTTTGGGCCTAAAAACGCTCCCCCAATTGGCCCCTGTGGATTTTGACGCCTACAAAGACTTGCTTACAGCTCTTTCCGCAATCAGCGGTTCCGGCATTGAAACTGTTTATACCCAAATATGGAAAGTAATGGAAAAAAACAATCCGGATATTATCAAAGCGGGTTTTAACCTTACCAGCGCGGAAAAAAATGTTACCCTTGCCAGGCGAAGTTATTTGCCCGAATTAAGCGCGTCGCTTTCCACCGGTTTAAATTATTCGTATACCAATAACGCTTCGGGTTTTTCCCCTTTTTCCGGGGAATTTTCCGTTTCCGGCAGTATTCCCCTCGATTTTTGGATAACAAAATCAAACGTAAAAAAAACCCGGCTTGCCCAGGAAAGGCAGGCTTTAAGTTATCAAAGCTTAATGGAAAATCTTGATATTGAACTTCAAAGCGGCATTTTTACTTTAATTGCACAGGCCGGGAGCGTACTATCTTCCCAAAAAGTTCTGGAATATTCGCAAAAACAATTTAATTATGTTTTTGAACTGTATACGCTTTTGCAAAATTCACTTTCAGATCTTTCCGAAGCGGAATCGCAGCTGCGCTCCAATAAAACCAACGTAATTACTTCGCAGTATTCATTTTTAAAAGCCCTCTCCAAAATACGCAGTCTTGGGGCTTTTGAAAACGGCGAAGAAAAAGTACTGTTAAGCCGCTCCTTATCTTTGGAACAGGACAAGCCATGAAGATGCCTTTAAAAACCGCGTCATGGATTACCGCCTTTTTAAGCTGGATACTGATGTCGGGCCTTGTTATTTTTATTATCATCGTTTTTAGGGATCGTGCGGAGCTTAAAAGGGACAGCGAAAACGAACGGCTGTTAAATATACTGTTCACAAGCCTTAGGGACTACGACAATTTTGGTTCCGCGATTGAATCAAACGAACTCCTTAAAGAGAGGATCGCCGGTTTTGCCATTTACGGGAATGACGGCCTCCCCCTTTACGGCTGGGGAAATACTCCCCGACAATTTGACGAATCCATGCTTCCTCTTAAAGGCAAAAACAACCGGTATAACCGTTTTACCATAGCCAACAGCAAGCGCCGTTCGATAATTTTTGTTATCCAAACAGGGCGTATGCCGCCAGGACGTATGCCGCCGCCCGCAAAAAGAACTCCCACCGGCCCCTACTACGATTGGAATGAAAAGAATGAAAACCCAGAAAATTCATTTCCCC
>JAIRLQ010000282.1 GCA_031259345.1 Treponema sp. | reverse complement strand
CATACAAACAAGCCTGGAGCGGGAAAAGTACGGCGATTTTGAAGACAGCCTTACCGCGGTATTTTTTGCGGCCATGCTCCACGACCTGGGAATGAGCATAGGGCGGCATGAACACGAATTCCACAGCGCCTATATCGCCTTCCCCATCATCGAAAGGCTACTGGCAAAGGTGTACCCGGACAATATCCAAAAGCACACCGCGGTACGCTCCCTGGCCCTGGAAGGCATATCCGGGCACATGGGAACCCGGCCGGTCTATTCTTTGGAAGCCGGGGTGGTACAAGTTGCCGACGGCTGCGACATGAAAAAAGGCCGCGCCCGCATCCCCATTGCGCTGAACTACGCGCCCAAACAGGGGACTATCCATCAGTTTTCGGCAAATGCCATCGAAGAAGCCAGGATCCTTGAAGGAAAAGAAAAGCCTATCCGCATAGAGATCCTTATGTCCGGCCAGGTGGGGCTTTTTCAGGTTGAAGAAGTGCTTATGGGTAAAATTGCCGCAAGCCCGGCCAATCCTTACATCGAATTGTACACCCAGGTAGAGAACGATACTTCCAAAGCTGCCCGGCTGCGCTATCTGTAACTGCAATGTAAGTACATTTCCCCCGCTAATACAAACAGGACGCCGGGGCGCGCGCTTTATCGGGCGGGGCCGCCCCCGCCCAGCGTTTTACAATTCCAAATACGAGTCGGCGTACAAATTCCGGTTAAGGATAACCTCCGCGGTTTTGACAGTGTTCATCAGGTTTTTATCGCAAGGGTTCAGGATGGCGCTGGAAAGGCCGCACTCAATCGCCATAGAGAGAAGCACCGAATCCACGATAGGGCGGATTTCTTTGGGCATACCGTTACTGGCATTGGAAAGACCCGCGATTGAATTAAGCCCCATGTCTTTAAGAGAGCGGATAAACTCCAGGTACTCCGGCTGTTTTTCCTGCATGCCTTTAATGACCAGGGTAAGGGGGTCAAACCACATGTCGTCAGAGTCCATACCCAGACCAAGCCCCCGCTCCAGCATTTCCTGGCAGTACGCCATGCGTTCGTCATTGTTCGCCGGGACGCCATCCTTGGAACACAGGGTGATGACAATGGCATTGTTAGCCGCGGCAAGATCGATATTGCCGATACGGTCCCCCGCGTCGGCGCTGTTGACGATAGGCTTGCCCTTGGCGCGGTTATACACCGAAATGCCCGCTTCTATCGCTTTTTTGTTTGCCGTATCCAGGCAAAGGGCCACATTATCACAGCTTTCCTGAATGATCTTTACCGCCCACTTCATAAGTTCCTCGCCGTTCTTTTCGGCCGGGCCTATATTCACGTCGAGGTAATCGGCGCCCGCGGCAAGCTGATCCTTTGCGCGCTTGATAATGGGCTCAGGATCCATTTGTTCCATGGCCGCCCTGATAACCGGCGAAATACAGTGAATCCGCTCACCAACAATAATAAACTTTCCCATTTATTTCCTCCATAAATAAATAATAAACCTTAAACCTTAAGCTCTTTCAGGAATTTTATCAGGCCGACAGCTTCGCCCGGGGCGACTATGATTTTCCAGCCCGGAAGGCTTTCTTCCATTTCGCCTTTTAAGACCGCCACTTTGCCCGGGATAATAAGCGCCCTGTTTTTTATCTTCTCTTCCACATTGTTCTCTTTAACAAACTTTGCGATAGAAGAGGCGGAAAGCTTTCCCGCGGCCCAGGCGGTCAGTACCGAGTAACCCCCGGCATCGGAAATAAGCAGGTTCACCGGCATGCCCGACCTTTCCAGCTCACCTGCGACAATAAAGTAAGTTAACGCAAAGTCCACGGTGGTGGCGCAAATGTCGTTTTCCCCCGCTCCGTTGATGGGATAAATGCCCGGCTCCACCTTCATTGGCTTTTGCGGGTCCGTATAGATATTTTGGCGGAGACCGTAAAGGGGTAATGCCTGGGCGTAGCTCATGCCTCCCATAATAATGACAGAGCCGTACTTCATGATGAATAAGGCCGCAAGGGCGGTCTGCATGGCGCTGTTTTCCGGGGCAAGTTTTGCAATATTCACAATTGAGGGATAACCCGCGCTTCGATCGGCGTCTTTCAGGGCTGCCCGCCTTAACCGTACGGCATTGGCAAATGTTTCTTTTACCGTAGAGGCACTTACATCAATTATCAGGTTTTTGTTTCCCAAAGCTTCCAGGGCTTTTATAGTGTCGTACATTGCGTCAAGGTTTGCCCCGCTTACACCCAGGACAACGCCGGCTTCAACAGCCAGGGCGTTCATCTCTTTGTAGTTCGATTCGTTTGCGCCGTTCAGCACCGGCTTTTCGGCTTTGCAGATTTCAAGGGCAGACCTGGCGGCTTCTACATCCTTTACCTCAAGGATAAGGGTGCGGCCCGCTCCCTGGGCTTTCTTTACAGTTTCCAGGAATGCGGCCTTATCGCCTGAGTATTCCACATTGATAAGCTCAACATACATACGCTCGCTTATGCGTTCATAGTCGACCTTTTTAAGTTCGTCAATGCGGGCGTCGGCAGAGGAAGGGCAAACCGTTACGGCGACAAGGGGTTTTGAAACAAAAGTCTTGTCGTGCCTAAAGAGCACCGTCTCGCCGCCCAGGTTGTATGCCTTGTCGCCCGCGCCGATGGTAAGGGCCTTCATGGGCGGAGCGGTGGCTTCGCCAAGCTGGGCCAGGGCTTCGGGGCTCATGTGGGGACACTTGTCCAAAGTAACGGAACCCTGGGCTACTTTCATGGCAAACGCCATACAGGTGGGGTTACCGCATTCTTTACAGTTGGTCTTTGGGGTAAGCTTAAATATATCAAGTCCTTTTAATGCCATCTTTTGTTCCTTCCTTTACATTAAGGCCGCGATGAATCCGGATACCGTGGCGACCGATTCGGGGTGGCGAAGAACTACCGCGTTTGAACCCGCGACAAGAACCGCTATCGCGGTAGAAACTTCCATGTTAATGCCCCGCTGTTCCAGAGGGCCCCATTCGGGGAAGTCTTCCTCGCTGACGACAGTTTCTTTTACCGACCACGCGTCGGCGCCCAGGGGAGTGATAATGGGCATTTGCAGCATGGTGTCGTTCTGCGCAAGGGCGGCCCCTTTGACACGCTCTATGGTGCTGGCGACATATTCAAAGCCGTAGCCCGCGACCGCACAGCCAAGGTTCATCACCACCGAAGTGGCGTTAATTCCCATCTGCGAAACCAGCACGTTAAGCTGCTTGGCAAGGTTAATGTCTACCGAAGATTCGGCGCCAATTTTTTGCCCGTAGGCCTGAACGGCGGCGACGGCAATTTGTTTGTAGTTTTCTTCCTTGGCCGAAAGGAGAAGGACATTTTTTCCCTGCAAGGCTTCGGCAATTTTGGGGAAAAGTTCTTTGTCCTTTTCAATGTTCCCGGATCCCTGAATTACCAGGGGAAGGGTAACTTTGCCGGCGACATCTTTGCACAGGGCGACACTGTCGGCAATGGGCCTGTTTTCCCCGTTGGGGTCGGCCCCGATAAGGTTGAGGCAGATAAAACTTGCCCCCGGCATGGTACAGGCTTTTGCGGCGGCGTCGGCTACCGTATCCGCTCCGGCGTAAAACGCCGCAATGCCCGGAATGTTCCGGTCAACACCGGTATCGGCAATTTCTACCCCAACGGCAGGCGGGTTTTTAATTTCTCCATCAAAACTGTAAAAGGGAAATACCTGCTCCCCTCCCAGTTTAAGGGTCTTGTCTCCCACGCCAATTTCCACTTCCTTTATGGAAGCGGAAAACTTCTGCGGAACTGCTTTAAACGGCATACTTCAATCTCCTCCTTGTTTCCGAACAACTTCCGTTAAAAATGCGGTTTTGCAAGGCTTTAGCCTAAAAAACCGCAAGACTGTAAGATAACCAACCGGGTTATCAAACAAGTCCTACTACTTTGTATCTTAAATCCATTATATTTTCTATAACAGAGGTTCCATTTCCAGAACCGGGTGTTCTTTTTCGGCGAGATAGTTCGCCAGGGTTTCTACGTCTTCGGCTACGGTTTCGTCGGCGATTTTGCCGGTAAATTCAGGGATGCCGTAAAGTTCCTCTACGGTTTTGTCGAGGCGGGAACCTACCAGATCCTTCAGCGCCTTGGGCATCCACACGATGCGGGGGGAACCGCCGTCGGCTTTCATGAATTTTTTACTGGCGATAAAGTGCTTCCCGTGGCCCATAAAGCCCGGAGTCTGCACACCGCCGCCGGTCATCGACGCCATTTCCGAAAAGGTCATGCCCAGCGGAGTCATGCCCGTGTGCTCGCGGTTTACAATGACCACGCCGTTCGACATGGGCTCTATGCCGCAGATACATTCGAAACAGCCGCAGCTTGTCATGGGATCCTGCATAATCGAATAAAGGGTTACCTGTTCGAGGTTGCCGTGGCTTGCCTGCTGAACCGAAGCGTTAACGTCTTCCCAGGTACCCAGGTTTTCATCCAGGGGTTTTTCTTTGGTAACCACCTGGCAGGGGCCGTTGGGATCAAGCTCGTTGGTGGCTTTTGCGTCCAGCCAGGAAACCGCGCCGCAGAGCCCCAGCCGTTCGGGGGTAACCACGCAGACATGGGCCGGCGAAAATGATTGGCACAAAATGCAGTTGTAAAACACCGGTACGCTTTCGTCGGTAAGGGATTTAAGACGATCGTCCCGTTTGTTATAAATTTCATTGGCCTCGGCGCGGAGGCGCTTTAAATCCTCGCTCCTGGTATAAATCTTTACCTGGCATTTATCCACAACGCTTTCGTATTCGCTTTTGACCTTTGCGTAAAGAATTTCGCCTATATGCCGGGCACGGAAGCCTGCGTCAAAAGCAGCCTTGCTCACCCGTATGCGGATAAGGTCGCGCTGGCCTGTGTGCATCACCCCTTCGGCGCAGTTTATAAAGTTATGGAAACGCCGCTCAAATACGGGCTCAAAGTCGGACTGCATGTTCTTTCCGGCGACTTCAACGACATAGCCGATGGGGAAGCGGCTCCCTGCTTCAACACTGTCGATATCCGGCCCGATAAGCTCAATTGAGTGATCTTCAATTTCGGAAGCATCTTTGGTTTGTACCAGTTCAAAGCAGTCAAGCCGTGAACCGTCCATATCAACCTGCATGTCCGCCCGGCGGATAATCTCGCCTTCGAAGGCATTTGAGAACGCCACAGGAATTTCGATTTTGGTAACTTTTAGTTTAATGTCCCTGGCTTCAAGGGAAGTATCTATAAAATCTTTTGTGTTGGTTTGAATGACGATGCTTTTTGGCACTTTCCACATATCTTTGGTGTCGTTGGTAATAACCGGGAAGCCCATGGCAATGGCCCCGGCCCCGGCCCCGACAACTATATCACCCACAGGATCAAAAGCGTTTACAAAAGCGTGGATACGGTAAAAAGTGTAGTCGTCCATTGCGTCACGGTCGCCGGGCTGGACGGCCCCGAAGATCATGGCGGCCCTGTTCACAAAAGAAATGATGTGGCCTACCGCCCAGATATCGGGTCCAACAGCTACCACCCGCACAGGGAAGCCCATGTTCAAATTTTTTCTGCGGGCCTGGTCGATGATGCCGCCAATTAAAAATACAAAGATGCCCCGGCTCTGATAGCCTTTGATCAATTCCACCGCTTCTTCGTCCGAAGGGGCAGGCCCGATAATGACTACGAAACCGGGAATGTCGTTGGTAACCAGGGGCACGCCAAGCTCACGCACTTCGGCGTCGGAAAGGTGGCCGTGGTAGCGGAAACCGTCGGCACAGGCGGCATCTCCGTAGGGGTCCTGGCAGTTGATGTACTTACAGGCCTCAATAACTTCGGCGGCCAAAAAAGTGGCAAAGCCCGCTTTGAACACATTCGCCAGCCGGGGGCCGTGAGCCGCCCAGGCTTTAACTTCCGGAAACGCATCCCGCAGGCTTCCCAGGTTGGTGATTTTTTTTGACAGATATGTCAGATGATTCGCCATATTGTAACCCGTGTTGGGCATGGCGACCGGGGCGTTTTCGCCAAACTGCGCAAGGGCGGCTTCGAGGGATTTTTCCGCCACCCCAATCATTTCATCCACGCCGTCAAAAACCCGATCAAACAGCAACTTCATTACACGCTCCTCACTCTGATCATCCTACTCCGATTCATCTATTTTATCCTTAATCAGACGTATTTCGTTTACCGCTTCCGGGCTGGTATCGTAGGGGGAAAGTCCCCGCCGGTCGGCCTCCGCCACCTTGTCATTCAAATGAATAAACCCCAAAAGATCCTCCGGGGCTATTCTTTCGGCAAGAAATTGCCGGTCTTCGTTCCCCCGCAATTTATTGGCCACCACGCTCACCCGCTTAATGCCAAGGTCGGCGGCAAGTTCTTTTACCCGGCGGAACGTTTGAACGCTCCGTTCCCCGGGCTCTATTACGGTAATAAGAAAATCCATCATGGACGCGGTTCCCCGGCCAAGATGTTCAAGGCCCGCCTCCATATCCATTATAACCACTTCATCCCGGGCGATAACCAGGTGGGAAAGAAGCTGCTTAACCATCACGTTTTCGGGACACACGCAGCCGCCGCCGCCTTTTTTTACCGTACCCATCACCAAAAATTTAACGCCGTGTTTTTCTTTGGCAAAACGGTCAGGGATGTCGTCAACCCGGGGATTAATTTTAAAAAACTTTCCCATGCCGTCGGAAGGCGCTCCTGTACGTTCTTCGATAAGCTCCTTCATATCGGCAATGGGCGTAACAGCGGACACTTCATCCTCGCTAAAACCCAGGGCCGGACCCAGGTTGGCGTCGGGGTCGGCATCCACGGCAATGACCTTGCGGCCCCCGGCGGCATAAAGCCGCGCCAGCACCGCCGACAAGGTAGTCTTGCCAACGCCCCCCTTTCCTGTTACCGCAATCTTCATCCTATATTCCCAACGCGGTCCGCTTTGCTTCGATGCCTTCAATAATCGACTGTACCAGTTCCTTGGGATCTGTGTTGATAATAAAGCCCGCGCCGGTGATTTTCCGGGTGCCCTGGGTTATCCATTCCATCATTTCGGAGGAACCCGTTACCTGGGGTTCAATGCCCAGGTATACGTCTATACCGGACGATACGACATAGTTGGCGATGGATACCGCTTTTTCGCTCATCCATTCCGGAGCGCAGCCCACAATAGGAAGCTCCGGCATAGGAACGCCCCAGTCTTCGGAGATACCCGCCACAAGGCGCAGTATGCGGCTAATGTCCACGCAGGCGCCCATGTGGAGAATGGGCGGTATACCCACAAGGGTACACACCCGGCGAAGCCCGTCGCCGCAGAACCATTTGGAATCGTTGTTCATAAGGCCGTACTTGGTGGCAACCTGGGACGCGCAGCCTGTGGCTACAACCAGAATATCGTTCTTTAAAAGTTCTTTCATTATTTCCACATGGGAAAATTCCGGGCGTACCCGGGGATTGTTGCAGCCCACAATACCGACGGCTCCCCTCAGCACTCCCGACTTGATTGCGTCAATAGCCGGGCGGTACGAGCCCAGCACGTCAACATGGCTATTGGTAACGCCGTCAAGACGCCGGATAATTTGATCCGTAGGATAGCCCACAACAGCTTTTTGTTTAAGCGGGGGTATATATACTTTGGCGGCATCCCTGTTTTTAAAATTTTCGATAGCCATTTTCACCAGGTCTTTTGCCTGATCCAGGGCGCTTTCGGTTTTAAATTCAACGTGTATGGCCCCGGGAATGCGGGCGATGGGAGAGGTCGTTACAAACTTGGTATGAAAACATTCCGCAAGGGTGGCGCCCGCGGGGAAGATGCACTGCACATCCACGCACATTAACTCTATCACGCCGGTAAGAATAACATTTTCCTGTTGAAGAAAATTACCCGCCATGGGGATTCCGTGGCGCATGGCAACCTCGTTTGCGGTACAGCAGCAGCCGACAACATTGATGCCTTTGGCCCCGACGGATTTTGCCAGGTCGTTCATCTCTTTTGTTTCGCAGACCGCAACCACCATTTCCGACATGGCCGGGTCGTGGCCATGGACGACGATATTGACCCGATCCCCGTCCAGAACGCCAAGGTCGCCTGTGGTCTCCCGTTCCTGGGGCGTGCCAAAGAGTATGTCCGTTATTTCGGTGCCTATCATGGAGCCGCCCCAGCCGTTGGAAAGGCTGGCGCGGAGGCCCTGGCGGATAAGGGCTTCGGGCATGGCGGTGTTTCCGATATGGGTCATGTGCAAAACCGTGGCGATTTCCCGGTCGATGGCCCTGGGCAGTATGCCTTCTTTGGACCACGTTTCCTGCCGTTCTTTGGGCGCCCGGCGGGTAAAAAGCTGAAAGCCCTCGGGCTTGCCAAATTCCATAAGGCCTACCATAGCGACTTCATGGGCCACATCGTAAATGTCCCGGCCCTCGGTTTTAACGTCCCATTCGGCGGCAAGCGCTTTAAGTTTTGCCTCGTCTTTTATGGTGTACGGGCCCTCGGGTTTTGCGCTGTGGAGGACATGCAAAAGTTCCCGTGTGTGGTCCGAATGCGCCGAAGTGCCGGCGGCCACCGAACGGGCGTAGTTCCTTGCGGCAATGGCGTGGGCGTCCGCGCCGCAAATCCCCCGGGGGGCTTTGGGCGTAATACGGCAGGGGCCCATGGAACAGTTTTTACAGCAGATACCCCCTTCGCCGAATTTGCAATGGGTGGCCTGGGTCTTTACCCGGTCCTGGTATGTTTCCGCCCCAACCTGTACCGCCTGCTCATGGAGCCGGGCGTTGACCTCTTCCACATCTTCAATCGTTGTTATATGTTCATTAAGTTTCAAACCGCACCTTCCTTCCCTGAGCTATTCTATATCATTATATGGGGGAAAATCAAATATTACCTTGATTTTTTAGCTCGAAAACTGGACAAGTTTGTTAATTTCGCCCTTTTCGATTGACAGGATAAAAAAAGGGATCAAAGATGAATAAACAACGTAACAGAGGTGAATCCCATGATCATTATTGGCGAAAAAATTAACGGCTCCATCCCCAAAACCGGGGCGGCAATCGCGGAAAAGAACGAGGCATTTATCAGAAATTTGGCGAAAATACAAAGCGAAGCCAGGGCGAGCTACCTGGATGTATGCGCCTCGGTTTCCCCCGAAAAGGAACCGGAAACCCTCAAATGGCTGGTAGACCTGGTTCAGCAGGAATCGGAAGTCCCCATCAGCCTGGACAGCCCCAACGCCGGCATCTTTGCCGAGGCCGTCAAGTTCTGTAAAAAACCGGGGCTCATTAACTCGGTTTCTATGGAAGGCGATAAAATCGACAGGGTCTTTCCCGTTATCGCCGACACCCAGTGGAACTGCGTAGCCCTCCTGTGCGACAACTCAGGCATCCCCGGCTCCACGGAAAAACGCTTTGAAGTCTTTGAGCAAATCCTTAAAAAAGCCGAAGAGTACAAAATTGACCCCAGCCGTCTTTATGTTGACCCGGTAGTGGAAATGCTCGCCTCCTCCGAAGAAGGCGCCATCATGATCTTTGACACCATAAGGAAAGTCAAAGAGCGCTGCCCCGCCGTGCATATCACCTCCGGAGCCAGCAATATCTCCTACCAACTCCCGGTCCGCAAGTTTATCAACCGCAGCTTCATCATCCTCTGCATGGGCGCCGGCATGGACAGCGCCAT
>JAIRLQ010000272.1 GCA_031259345.1 Treponema sp. | reverse complement strand
GGTACGCTCCAGTGCATATTCGCCGTGATTGTCCCACACTTCAACTTGCGCATCGTATATTGTACAGGGCAACAAGTCCGCGCCTGCGTATTCCACCAATATGCTTTGTCCATCCTGGATTTCGCCGCTGTCCCAATCGACAATACCGTTATGACTTACCATGATACGGTAAGCGCTTTGCAGCACATTCTCTTTTTCGCTGGTAATTTTCCAGCTAAAACGAGGCGCTTTTTCATCAAAACCAATCGGCTGGGCGCGGTGTTCCACACGTAACTCGTATAGGGTCATAGATTTACTCCTTAAAACATATTTATTTTCATAGGTCTCTATTCCAAAATTTGACATTCTGGAATTGCCTCATTTCGCCAATCTCCCCTTGCGGATTCTCCTGTCCTGTGGTAAAATCAAAGTATGTTCGCCAACTATCTTTTCAATGAGTCTGCGTTCAAACATGGTGTCACGGAAGCCGACATTCGCACGGTGTTTTCGCGCCCCCTCTTTGACGGTCTCCTTGAGGGATACGATAACAAATATCTTCTGACCGGCTTTGACGGCCGGGGGAATATGCTTGAAACCATGTACAACCTTATTGACGGACAGACCGCTCATATTTTTCATGCCATGCGGTGCCGCAAAGCCTTCCGTATGCTGCGAAATCAGGATTAGGAGATACATTATGGCTGTTATGACCGAAGAAGAAGCTGACGCGCTGGACGAGTTGCTCACGAGAACAACGCCCAAAGTGAACCCTACCGTCCGGGGTATAACTGCCCGGAAGGGTTTTAAGATGATACCAGTGGACGATTTCTCTGTAGAATACATCACCGCTAAAGCGCTTGCCACCCGGCAGACGCCGGAGGAGATCGTTGCCGCTTTGGTGCGTAAAGAAATGGCCGTTGGCATATGAGGCATGGGTTACTCCTTATTCTGATACCAGAACGGCGCGTAACATTTTTTCCATTTCAGAAAGTTTATCCGCTATGCCCGGCCCTTCCGAGTTAAACTGGGTATAAAACGCAATTTTGCGTAAGGTTAAAAAACCCAGAGACGGGTTTTCCTTCACCTGAGCGGTTATGCCCGGAATATAGCATTCAACAATTTCAAGACATTGCGGTTTTTCCAATAGTCCGGCAAGCGGCATATCAAGCGGAGAATCATCAGAGACTCCTCCGGCATTGGGATTAAAAGCCGCGATTTTAAAATCAAGCCAGCGCAGTTTTAGCCATTTAACGCTCAGGGCAAACCACTGGGAGAAATTTTCGTCCACATTGGCCGCGGAACCCTTGCTGGTATGCGGCTTCGCAAGCGAAAGCCCGTGCTTGCCCGTCCTGAAAAATGTGCATCTCAAAATCAACCCCGGCTTTGTCCAGAGCGGCGGCAAAGGAAAGGGAATTGGCGATTGGAACCATCTGATCTTTCCGGGCGGCGAACAGAAAGGAGGGCGGCGTATCAGAACCAACCTTTGTGTCAAGACCGGGGAATTCCTTGTCAAGCGCCTTGCCCATAGAATCCAGAATACAGGGGTATCCCAATAAAAGAGCGGAAGGTTTAACTTTGCCCATCGTTCCAAGCGCCGCCGCAAGATGTCCCCCGGCGGAAAAACCAATTACCGCAATCTTATCCGTATCAATGTTCCATTCTTCAGCGCGGTCATGCAGAATTTGCAACGCCGTTTCGGCATCTTTCAATGCGTCCGCGAATTCCGCCGCAGGCCCTACGGTATATTTCAATACAAAAGCATGGTAGCCTTCGGCCATATATGACAGCGCAATGGGTTCAGCCTCAAGGTCGGAACAGTCATAATACCCGCCGCCGGGAAATACCATAACGGCCGGGCGCTTATCGATATTGATAAATTTCCGGCATCTTTCATGGATATAGCCGGTAAGGGTTACATCTTCTTTGGAAAGAGTTATGGTAATAGTTTTCATGCGCTATACTCCTTACGCTTTCCGCGAATTTTCGAATTCGGCCACTGCCGCATTTGCCGCCTTCTTCCGCTCTTCAATATCCTTTGCCATCTGCGGCACTCGTTTAGAGAAATTTCCCAATACCCTGGCAAAAAGAAGAATCAGCAATATGCCAACTCCCGGGATAAGTGAGTACAACATACGGATCATTAGAATCGCACTATCAGGCTGCGTCGCCGCAGCGCCGTCGTAACCAGCCGCACCCAACAGAATACCCAGAAGACCCGCGCCTACACCCTGCCCTATTTTGGAAAACAGGTTGCCGCCCAAACTGACCGTAACTTCCATGCGCGGCACTCCCTTCCATTCGTTGAATGTGCAGAGGTCCATGATAATCAGTATCTGTAAGTATGAAACAGGAAAGGTTACCAGCCCAGCCAGAAGTCCGCCGACTGCCAGCAGTACAAGATTAGTACCCGCAAGGAAGACGATAGCGTATCCAATCACACTGAGAATAGCACCGCCCCCAATAATTGTTGGAGTGGAAAAGCGTTTGGTAAGCTGGGGCATAAAGAACATACCCAAAAGCATGACTATCGAGAATATTTGGAACACACCCATAAGCGAAAGGTTGCCTATATAATACCTGAAAAAATAAACAGCCACATTCATGTTTGTGATCACGTTGAAGAAACCCATCATTCCTGCAAAAACCCAAATGTATCTATTTGATACAAGCATTTTTAATATCTGCTTTACCGGAATTTTTTCGGTGGTATCACTGTCGGTTTCAACGACTTCCTTTACAAAAATAAGACGCAGTAAACCGATGAGTAACAGGGGAATCGAGTAGAGCGCAATCATCTGCCGCCATCCGGCAGGACTGGTCGCCATTTTCGCCATCACCATGGGGAAGGAAACGGACACGGCCATAGCGCCAACCATAGTAACAATACCGCCATAGGAAGATACTTTTACGAGTACCTGCCGCCTCCCAAATGCGCGGATCATGTAGGGTGTATTAGCGGCGCCAACCAGAGTAGTGAATATCGAGAACACCAGGGTATACATGGAACAGACCCAGATCGACTTGGCGATCAAACTCCATTCCGGGGAAGCGCAGAATATAAGGAATGTACAAATCCAGACGCCTATTAAACAAAATTCATAGGGCCGCGCCTTGCCGAGCCTTGTATGGGTATTTTCAATGACGTATGCCGCAAAGAGGTCTGTGAATCCGTCAAATATTTTGCTTGCCATGAGCAGTGTTCCTACCAGGGCGGCGGGCATACCAAGGGTGTCTGTACAAAATATCATCAGAAACCCGAACACAATATTAATAGCGGCAACCGACACATCCCTCGCTTTCCACGCGAAGAACTTTCCTACCGGTAAACGGTCGGGATTATTCGTTTTCTTTTCTTTTAGTATTTTTTCTGTCATCTCCATACTCCTTGTGAAACCTCCGGGGGTTTGATAACCTCTTTGGATTCGTTTTATTTACAACGGCAAACCACCGCCGTACCGGATTTCGGCATTAATGATTGCCTCGAAGTCCCATTTAATCTTTTTCTTTATCATCAGTTACGTTCTAAACCTTGCCCTCCAAACAAATTTGGAAGGCAGGGAAGTCCGGTAATTAATGGCAAACAACACACAGGGAAAATCAAGAACAGTGTTGATAACCATTCTCAAAAAATCTTAGAACATCACCATCAAACCGAGACCGGCTTTATGACCATCAGCCTTTTCCGCCAACAGGGGATTGTCCGATTTAAATTTCTGCGAACTAAACTGGTAGAAAAGGTTCATTTGGATTACACCCAGACTCACGTTGATTGATGGTTTTACAAAGTAGTCGAATTCCAGAACATCCTGACAGATGCCATAGGAGCCTTCCAGTGTGGCGCTTGCCATCGGGAGAAAATTGTAGGTAACCGAAGGGGTGAATTTAATGTACGGAGAATTGACCAGCGTTACCGTCAGACTCGGCATAGAAGGGGGCATACCTTCTGTAATGGTAAAGGTATCGCCGAATACGTCGCTGCCGTAAAATTCCTGCTCAAAGGTTATGCCAAGAGAAAGTTTCTTTTCTATGATCTCATAACTGACGTTTTCGCCGAATCTGCCGTAGCCGAACTTGTCGAAGGCGGTGATGTTATAGAGCGCGCCGTAGGCGACCGCGT
The DNA here is from genome assembly GCA_031259345.1 of Treponema sp. GTDB lineage: Bacteria > Spirochaetota > Spirochaetia > Treponematales > Breznakiellaceae > JAIRLQ01. The sequence goes on along the minus strand of JAIRLQ010000272.1, from coordinate 1,551 downwards.
TAAACCGGGGAGTTCCTTTCCACCTGAGGCTGAAGAAGGCCCAGGTTCCGTCCGCAAAATGATCCGGATCCTCCATGATTTCATCAAGGTGTTTATAATACGGTCCGATACGCGCATAAGCCGTTCCCGCCGGCACCGCGTCCATAAAATTATGCATATCGTACTTCCACAGCCTGATTGAGCTTCCCCCGTCGCCGTAATAGTTCGACAGGTAGGTTTTCGCCTCGTCTTTACTCATGGGATCGCCCGCGCCGTCAAACCGGATGCCGCCGACCAGCTTAACCAGTGAATTCTCGTACTGCGCTCCAATGCCGATTTCCCGTATCGCGTCTTCCGCTGTCGGCCAGAGAACATCGGTTTGCAAAGCCTCATTGCCGGCATAGGGAGGTATACCAAACCACTGGAATCCAAAGTTGAGCCCTGCAATGGGTTTAAATTCAAAACGCATGGAAATGGTTTTTTCATCGGTAAAGCGGAAAGGGAAACCATCCGTTTTCCAGACCTTGCTCCCCGGCATATAATAGAACTCGTCGTAGGTTCTGCCCACAGTCATCTTTATCTTGTCGTCCATGAGACTGGTCCAGAAACCGGCGTAGCGCAGTTCCATCCAGGGCTGATTGTAGTCAGGGGCGGTCATTTTCACACCGCCTTGCCCGACAGGGAATTCCGCCCAGGTAAAGTTGCCCACGCCGTAGTTCTGAGCCCAAAGCGTGGCAAACCAGCCGAATTTTACGCCGCCCGGAAGCTGTCCCGCGTCATAATGCAGGTCAAGTTCAAAACGGTTTTCTTCCCATGCGGGATTCAAGAATCCCAGACGCCATTCGGCGTCTTCACCGGCAACCTCGGCCTCCTTTTTTACCCCGATACCGGTAACAATCATGCCGTCAATTCTCAAGTCCCCCATACCAAAGGCCGCCATAACGTTGGGCATTGGCCTGGGCATCCCAGGCATTCCAGACTGTTGCTGGGCGGCAGCCTGTCCGCCTCCGTCCGCTTCCGCGGGAGCTTCCGTTTCCACAGAAGCAGCCGCTTCTTCCTGAGCAATCATGGGAAATCCCAGGAAAGTCAGAATGAAAAGCACTGTAACGATTTTTTTCATACAATTAATCCTCCTCATGGTATTCTTTTTGCAACGGGACAGATTGTCCGCATTTGCAATGATTTATTGTCCCCCTGGATTGAAAAAAAGTGGTAGTACGATTTTGCCAATGTTTAGCATAATATTGACAGGTGTTTTCTTGTTCACAATAATGTGCTATTATTTATCCGATATGTCCTATTTGGATATTTTTGAGCCTGATGGTTAAGGGGGAAAAGTGGAATGGAAAAAAAATTGGAATTGATGAGAAATATCCTGCGGAACTTCGGCGTCAGGATGCTGGTTTACGAAGAAACCTTGTCCGGTCTAGCGGATTATGACGGCGGTTGCCGTTCCCGGCTTTTCCAGACCCACGACACCCGGCGGCTTGAGGAATTCCTCCGTTCTATTGAACCGGCAATTTTATATTTGATAGAAGACTCCTACGGCTGTTGTTACTGTTTCTTTCGTTT
>JAIRLQ010000102.1 GCA_031259345.1 Treponema sp. | reverse complement strand
CCGGTAACGTCAAGCGCCAAAAGTCATCCTATGTATTTTAAAAGCTCTTCCAGGGCCAGATTAGCCGCGTATAACCTCACAAGATTTCTCTTGCCGGAAAATCGCACGGAGAGCGATTTTGGGCTTTCCCCCGGCCGGGCCAAGCCAATACAGACTGTTCCTACCGGGGTTTGGGATCCGTCCCCGTCGGGCCCGGCAAGACCGGTAACAGAAACTGCGAAATCCACGCCGGAAATATTCAGGGCTTCTAGAGCCATGGCCCGGGCAACTTCCATTGACACAGCCCCAAAGGCCCTTATTAAATTTGCCTCAACTTTTAGCATGGCGCTTTTGGCTTCCGGGGTATATACCACAAAAGATCCCCAAAACACCTCTGAAGCCCCGGGAACAGCCGCAATGGCATTGGCAATAAGCCCCGCGGTACAGGATTCCGCGGCAACCATTTTTTTCCCCAGAGCTTTGAGCCTTTTGACCAGGGCTTCCGCCTCAACTCCATCTTTTGCCTTAAGCATTGGTTCTTTGCAGTTCCGCCTTTATTTCTTCCGTAGGGCGTGAAAAAATTTCCACATCCCTGTCTATGCCTGTCATGCTGCACTGGCCCTCAAAAGAGACTCCGTCGGCAATCCTGAGGCGGGCGGCGGATACATCGCCCCGTACCTCCGCGCCGGGGAACATGTCAATCTTGTCCTGGGCGTGAACTGCCCCGATGACGGTTCCATAGACTATCAGGGAGGTAACCGAAATATGATCCGCTTCTACTACCGCCCCTTTATCTACAATAAGGGCCCCTGCCGCCTGTATGGTTCCCCGGAATTTTCCCTGTATGCAAAGGGTTTCTTTAAACCGCAAAAAACCGTTAAAAGAAGTACTGGGCCCGAAAATCACGATATTGTCTTTTTTCTTTCCGTCAGTTTTCGACATTTTCAATCCTGTTTATGGTGTTTTTAAAATGAAGCTTTAAGAAGTTGGCCTTATTTGTTCCTGGGCTATAGGCGACTTGCGAATCTGGGTTTCAAGCGCCGGAAGGCCGATTTCACGTTTTTTAAGATCTTCCCATTCGGCAATAGTCTTTTCTATCCTGGCGTCCAGCTCGGCTATTTTGTTTCTGACAAATTTTGTTTTTTCCAGAATTTGCGAATCCCCGCCGAGTTTTGCGATGGCGCTGTCAAGATCGTCTATGGTTTTTGTAAAATCGGGAAGCGCCTTTTTTATATCGTTACTAAGATCTTCGGCCAGGGCAAGACGGGATTCCCTAACCACTATCTGCGCATAGAGTTCCCGGTTCCGCAGCACCGCCCGGATACGGGCCAGTACCTCGGAAAAATTAAATGGTTTGGTAATATAATCATCCACACCCAGTTCAAAACCTTCAACTTTGTCTTTAACGTCATCCAGGGCGGATAGCATTACTATCGGAATTTCCCTGTATTTTGGATCTGCCTTTAGAATTTTGGTAAGTTCCCAGCCCGACATTCGGGGCATTATATTATCCAGCAATATAAGGTCAGGGAAAAATTTCTTGACTTTATCCAGGGCTTCTACTCCGTCTTTGGCTTTTTCGACAATAAAGCCGAGCTTTGAAAGCATAAGCTCGAAAAAATCAAGGTTTATTGTTTCGTCATCTACAACCAGCAGTTTCTTCTGGGCGCTCATTTTAACTTCCTTTTCTATCAGATACAGGCACCGGAAACGTCTTTATCTTCGTTTTTGAATTCTCTTTAGTATAAACCAAAATATTCCCGGGATCAACAGGATTAAAGCGGCGAAAATGGCAAAATACGCCAAAAAATCCCCATATTTTGTATACCCCGAACTCATGGTGATTATCGGGACATGAACTGTCAGAGCGGCCTCGGTAAAAGGCGGCGCCATGGCAAGTACCCTGCCGGAAGGATCTATGGCGCAACTCTGCCCCGACGCGGTAGAACGCACCATAGAGCGGCGGTTTTCCACTGCCCGGAATACAGCCATGGAAAGATGCTGCATTTGGGCAGGCAGGCTTGCGGACCACGCATCGATGGAGAGGTTTACTATAAGTTCCGCCCCGTTTTGGGTAAACTGGCGGGAAATATCCCCAAAGGTATCTTCAAAACAGATAGGGGTAGAAAATTTGATGCCCCTGGCGTTAAAAACCGTAGCCTCGTTTCCCATTTCCCAAAAATGGGTATCGGCGTTTATCAGGGCATCGTACACCCAGGGGAACTGCTTTTGATAGGGAAAATGCTCGGTAAAAGGCACCAAATGGAGCTTTCGGTACAAGTCCGTAATTTCGCCCTTTTCAAAAAGCATAACCGCGTTATAGTCAACGCGGTTGTCTTCCTGGACATTTGGATTTTTGGCGGGTTCTTTTCTGGCATCATCGTTTCCGATGACAAAGGGCACATCCTGTGTTTTAAGGTAGTCCAACAACTCCTTTACCAGTACCCAGGATTCATGATCATCCCGCACTGTCTGGTGCCAGTAGATACGGGGCACAAAGGCGGTTTCCGACCAAACCACCAGGTCAAGGCCGGCCTCCGCCGCAATTGCTTCGTCGGAAAGACGCTTTAAAACACGGTAGTTTTGCCGGTATTGTTCTATGCCGCCCTTCCAGGGATCGGTATTATGCTGAATCAAGGCGATTTTGGCAATCCGCGTATCGGGATCTTCCGCCGCGTTTTTTACCATGCCAAGGGATATAAAACCGTACACCAGGGCAGCGGCCAAAGCTGCCGCCCAAAGAAGAGCCGAAACTTTTTCCCGCCTGAAAAACGCTTTAAGGTTGAGCTTGTCCCAAAGCGCGAACCGTAGGTTCGCCGTTAAACCCAGGGAAGCTGTTTCAAAAGGCGGGGTTTTGGAACGACCCCGGCTTTCCTTTACCACGCTTCCCGGCGGAACCTCCCGCCCGGTGGTTATATGTACGGGCAGGGCCGAAGCGATCCAGGCAGAAGGAAAAACAACCAGGGCAGAAACGCCCCAAACACCGGTAAAGGAAGCAATCTGGATTAATGGGAGCATCTGCCATTGGGAATATCCTATAATACCGTAGGCATAACCAAGAAAGCCCCTGGTACGAAGGTATTCAAAAGCAAGCCAGATAAGCCACTGGAGTATATAGCCCCGTTTTGGGTAGACAGCAAGGGCAAGGCGCAAGACCGGAAACAACAGGGCAAGATATACCATATAGATGGAATTGACAATAAGCCCGCCAAGGGGATGGAAAACACTAAGCCAATAATTAAAGAGGCTATAGGCCCCATACCCGTAAAGAGCGCCCCAAAAGACACAGGCGCCCGGTGAAGAACGCCGTATCACCCAAAAAACCGGGATATACGCCACCCACGCAAGAAGAGGAATGCCGTTTTCAAACAGAAGATTGGGGAAAGCCGCCGCAAAAAGCGCAATACCCAGGACTATGGCGGCAAGATTAATAAAAAAAGATTTAATCCCCATGCCGGGGTTCATACCGTATTGCCTTCGTTCGGTTCGTTTGGCTCGTTTGTCTGGCCGGGCGCGGACTCTACAGGCGGGCTTTTTAGATTCCATACCTGCTGCTTTAATTCACGCCCGGCCCTAAAAACCGCCGTTCCATGAGAACTGACAGACAAGATTTCCCCCGTACGGGGATTCCGCGCCTTCTGCCTGCCTTTGCGGATCTTTACTTCAAAAGTGCCAAAACCGCGCAGTTCTATCACCCTGTGGTCAATAAGAGCCGTTTTAATCTCACCCAAGACAAGTTCTATTACATCCCGTATATCCCTGCGGTTTATACCGGATTTTTCGTAAATAGAATCGACGATTTCAGCCTTGGTATACTTATTTCCCACCATAAACCCTCATCATCGGGAGAAATGCGGCGGGCGTGAATTTGTCCGCCCGGACTGCCGCTTTTCGGCAGCCCAAAAGAAAGCAACCCCTGTTTAATGGGCCGCCTTAAGCGTATTAAAAAACCGCTGCATCCGGGATTTTTTACGGGCCGCGGCATTTTTCTTGATAATGCCCTTTCCGGCGGCAGAATCAAGCTGGCTTACCATTTCTTTTAAAGCGGCCTCGGCCTCTAGAGCTTCATTCTTACGCGCCAGAGTTATAAATTTTTTAACGCTGGTCCTGACAGAAGACTTTACGGACTTATTCCTTAACCTGCGTTCTTCACTCTGCCGATGCCGTTTTTCGGCTGATGAAATTTTCTTAGCCATGTAAACTACCTTTTACCTAAAATCTGAGGGCCGACGTTCCTGCCGTTTGCATTTTTCACATTCAGCCATGTTTTTGACCTTACCGTTTTCGAAAAACGTCTTCATTTTGACTTCGCCGCCGCAGGAACAAAAGAATTTCTGGGTTGCGCTGGATGTACGCGAGTTTTTACTGGCCTGGGCCATAGTTTCTCCTTACCCGATTGGGATTATAAATAGTGTTCTATAAAAGATACCGCAAAAGCGCCCCCGCTGTCAACGGGCCATACCGCCTAATAATCAATCCCGCCAAAACTAAGAAATATCCTTCTCTACATCGGGATTTTTTCCCGTTATGCCGGCATGGGCGCCCCCCGCCGCCTCGGGAGCATCGGGGTGGGCAATGAGCCATTTGTTACGGGCCCGCAGCAGTTTGTCTTCGGCGGTAACGGCCTTGAATTCCGGCAGATCCGTGTTGGTTTCCCGGGGCAGTACGATGATGCTGCGGTAGGGAGCGCCGGGCTTACTGGGCGCATAGTGCATGGAGGTTTCATAGTATAGTATGCCCCTCCCCTTGGGCAGGGAAAAGGCCTCCACTGTGGACGCATCGATTTTGCCGTCTTTTACATCCTGCAATTTAGCCAGAAGCATGATGACGTCGTCTGCCGCAACGCACGCCTCGCTGCCCCGGTGGTATTCCAGGCAGTTCAATTTTGTATTGAACCCGTTACAGTACCCTATCTGTATAGGCATACCCCCACAACGGCGGCTCCTTAGCTCGGCAAAGATGGGAAGGGCTTCCAGTTTCGGCTCGCTGGGGACATACAGTACCCCGTCAGCAGGCTTTTCCGATATTTCCTCCAGGGTTTTAAGCAGGAC
>JAIRLQ010000023.1 GCA_031259345.1 Treponema sp. | reverse complement strand
AGAAGAGTTGCTTGCCGCACTCACCGCCGCCGGTATTACCAGCGGAAGCATCGGCATCGTTAATGTAAACCCTTCAACCGCCTCGACCGTAGCCCGTGAAGCGGGTTTCCGTGAAGCTTTTGCGGGGAAAGGCTTTACCATCCTTCCCACCCAGTACGGCGAAGGCGACCCGGCACGGTCCCAGGAAATTGCCTCCAACTATATCACTCAAGGTGTAGTCGGCATTTTCGGCGCCAATGAAGGCAGCACCGTAGGTACAGGCAATGCAATCAGGGAAGCCGGCGGAAAGGTAATTGGCATTGTTTTTGATACGGGCGGATCGGTTCTTGATCAGATCGATCAGGTGATCCTTATCGGCACCATGGCCCAGAACCCCAAATCAATGGGGTCTTTGGGTGTGCAAAACGCCTATACCGATTCTACCGGCGGAACCATTGCTCAAAAGAATGTCGACTCCGGCGCTACGGTAGTAACAAAGCAAAATGTGGCAAGTTTCAGGTAAAAAACAGGGATAAATGAGATAAAAGGCCGTTCGGTTCCGGGCGGCCTTTTTTTGACTCCATAGAATGCGCCTGAAAATTTAATCCGTTGTAATAGCCAGGATAAAATCTGACACTTGTTGAAAAAGATGAAGCTGACGGACAACCTGCATGAATTTCTTCATGTGTCAGATCAAGTCTTGGCTACCACAAAAAATTCATCTTTTTAACTTCCTGGACACCCTCAACTCTATTAAAGTTCGTCCCAGCGTTTTACCGTGCCGGAAAATATTTTCTTTACATCCTCTTTCGAAATATCGTTTTGAGGATTTTCTTTGTTTACAATTACAGCGATGCCGTCCATGGCAATAATCAATGCTGTAAGCCCCTTGTCTGTTTCGCTTTTTGTAATCTCTCTGGACACCATGCCGATACCGCTTATCCCGTTTATTACCGCACTGATGCCTGTGGAAGAATCGCTTTGCTGTATTTCTATATCCACGTTGGGATTTATCTTTTGGTAGGCTTCCCTTAGTTTTTCCATTAGCGGCGCTATCGAAGATGAGCCTGCGACAGTAATTTTTCCGGCAGCCTTGCCGCCGCCTTTAGGGCTTAAGTCGCCCAGGGGAATGTATCCGTTTTCCTCAACTGTTTGCTGCCCTTCGGCGCTTAGTATAAAATTAATAAAATCCCGTTCCGCCGGAGTAAGGTTGTTTTTTACGGCAATATTAAAAGGCCGGGAAATCACATACGTTCCGTTCCGTACGTTTTTTTGAGACGGTTTTACTCCGTTAATTTTTAAAGCTTTAACCGAATTATCCAGAGAGCCCAGGGAAATATAGCCGATGGCGTTTTTATCCCCTGCCACCGAACTCATCATGACCGCCGTATTGCCGGTGATTTCCGCTTCCCGGGAAATGGCGTCATTTTTATTTTCGTCTACAATCCCAAAAAGCTCGCTAAATGCGCTTCGTGTGCCTGAACCGTCTTCACGGCTTATAACAGTGATGGAACCTGTCCGGCCGCTTTTGCCTATGCAGCCCGCAAGAATACCCTGAACCAGGAATGCCGCAATAATTAGGTGTAAGAACTTGTTCATTGTTACTCCTTTTTTACCACAGCCTGGGATACCGGTTTTCCGTAACTTGTATAAACTTTTTCGGGATTATAGGGATCTGTAATCCTCTCGCCCCGGTGGAAAAATACATATTGATAAATTCCCGGCGGCAGGCTTAGATCGAGAGTATATACGCCGGGGCTCGTTTCTTTTAGTTCGTACATAAAGGGATCCCAGCCGTTAAAAGAGCCGCCGACGGTAACAGTTTCGCCCGGCGGGGCATTGTAGGTAAAACTGAGGCATAGCGGAGGGCTGTCCGGGGTCGAAGGTTTCCGGGGTACAGCCACAATGGGCACCCGGGATTGGGTAAGCCCCCCCGAGTCCGGAGCGGTCAGGGGGTTTAGCGGGTCCCGGGTCCAGAGGCCCTCGATAACCATTCGGTAATCAAGATGCCGGGCCCCGGGGGGAATTTGCTGGGCATGAAAGAGTATCCCCGAATCTTTATTGGGGCTGACCCCCTTTTTCATTTTACCTTTTGCGTCAAGCAGCAGGGCGCGGTCTTCGGGAATCATAAGCCTTTTAAACCAGTAAACTTTTGAATATCCTTCGTAGGAAAAAGCTATCCCAACGCGCTCAAATTTTGAAGATGCGGTAAAAATCACCGTGTCCTCGTAAATAAAAGGCGCTCCGGGTTCTGAGATGCCCAAAAGGCGATCAATAAACTGATAAGACTCTAAATCTGCGGCCCCTATAATGCCGATAGTAACTATAAGGAGCACAACTGCCATGATATTCTTCATATCGTTCTTTACAATTATCGGCGGTTAAACCAATATCTTAATATGCCCTCATTAAAGGTTTTGGGAGAGTTCAAGTCCTCGTTCAACAAGCTTGGCGGTGAGAGCGAAGCCCGCATAGACGAAGATTTGCCTCCTGATGATCTCCCTCTGCCGGATCATGAGCCTGAGCCGGTTGTTGACGCTCCGGCTGTGGAAGATGTGTCTGCCCCGGACGATACGTTTCCGGCGGACGAGGGCGGCATGGACAGCCTTGACGCGGGCGGGGACGGCGGTAATGACTTTATAGATTTTGGCGATTTGGGCGATCTTGTCGGAAGTACCGGCGGCGATCTTGATTTGGACAGTTTGAGCCTGGATTCCGGCGAACCTGAATCAAGCCCCGAAGAGGCCGGAGAAATGGGCGCTTTTTTGGATTCCATTCCCGACGACCCCGGCGCTGAAACCCCGGGCGAAGAAGCGGAAATAGGCGAAGCGGATGATATAGAAATCCCCGGCGATGTTCCCGTTCCGGGAACCCCCGCCGAGACCGAAGGTCGAGGTTCCCCTCCGGAAGAAGATACGGGAATTCCTGACGGCCTTTTGGACGGCTTGGCTGACGATATTGAAGCGGAACGCGCTTCCGGCAGGGACTCTGACTTTAACGCTGATTTTGACCTTAGCGACTTGCCCGATTTTTCTGATGATATGGCGGAAACGCCCGATGAACCGGCGATGGAACTATCCGGCGAAGAGCCGCTGGAACTGTCCGGCGAGGAGCGCGCTTCCGGCGGGGACTCTGACTTTAACGCCGATTTTGACCTTAGCGACTTGCCCGATTTTTCTGATGATATGGCAGAAACGCCCGATGAACCGGCAGTGGAACTATCCGGCGAAGAACCGCTGGAACTGTCCGGCGAGGAGCCTCCGGAAATGCCCGCAGTGTCCCAGGACGCGGATTTTGCGGATGCGGGGGTTCCGGCGCCCGCTGACGGGGAAGACGAGAGCATGTCTCTCTCTCTTGCCGATGACACCGAAGGCTTTGCTCTTGACGGCGAAAGTCTTGATCTAAACCCAAGCGCGGCTTCGGGAGGCGACAGTTTTGACAACTTTAGCCTGAATACTGATACGGCTGCGGATTTCAATTTAACCGGCGATTTTGGTGAAGATATTTTTTCCAATTCAGGTTTTGGCGACGACTTTGCCAATCTGGAAGAATTTTCTCTTCCCGGAATTGACGATTCTTTCCCGGGCCGTACACCTAAAGCCTCCGCCTCCGGGACAGTCCCGCCTCATGCCCCCCTTCCCGACGCCCAGGCCATGGACGAAGGGGAAGTCCTGGGGGAAGTTGAGGAAATTCAGCTTTCTGATGAAGAATACGGCAAGCTTTGCAAAACCCTGGCTTCCTACCCCCTAAACTTAAGGATTGCCTGCGAACAGCTTATCGCCGAAGAGGCGGTGGCGCCGGACATGATGTCAAAACTTATCAAGCTTCTCGTCCGGGGGGCACCTGCCAAAGAAAGCGCCGCCCTTGCGGGGAAAATCCTGGGCAGGACAATTTCCATTCCCAAAGCTTTTGAAAAGAAAACCGGCGAAGAACTTGAAGCGGAACAGGCCAGCTTTGCGTATATTTTTGTTCACAATTTTCTTCCTGTTTTCAGGCTGTTTTTGGGGATTACCCTGGTTGTACTTTCCATGGCTTATCTTGTTTATAATTTTGTTTATCTTCCCTTAAGGGCCGAATCAATTTATAAACTGGGGTTGGAAAGGATACACGCAGGTGAATACGGCAGGGCCAACGACCGTTTTAGGGAAGCCTGGGGAATCCATAAGAACAAAGACTGGCTCTACCGCTACGCCGAAACTTTTACGGACGAGCGCCAGTATATTTATGCTGAAGAAAAATACGATGAACTTTTATATTACACTGCTTCCAAAAACAAGAAACGTATTCCGGAGAAAAAAGCGGTGATAGATTACGCCGCCCTGGAAACATATCACTTGAGAAATTATGCCAAAGCGGACAGCCTTTTACGGCGGAACATTTTGGACTATTCGGTCTGGGACAGGGATGCCCTTCTTGCCCTTGGGGATAACAATCTTCTCTGGGGTGAAACAGAACCTCTGCGTCTGGAAGATGCCCGGGAGGCCTATGCAAAAATTATCGACCGTTACGGCCAATCGAATCCCCTTTTGGAACGTATGTTAAAATACTTTATCCGCACGGATAATTTAGGAGAAGTTCTGTCTCTCCAGGAGTATTTTATGTATTCCGAAAAACGAAAGATTAGCGCCGCTTCCCTTTCGGAACTTGGCGGCTACCTTTTGGACAAATCCACCGAAGAAATAAGGGGAGTTCCCAACGAGTATCTGGAGGATATAGGGGGTATTCGGGAAATACTGCTTCGCGCTGTACGGACAGATTATCTGCTTCCGGAATCTTATTATCATCTTTCGCGTTATTATGAATATTTTAATAACCCCGAGGATGAACGCCTTGTTCTGGAACGGGCTCTTCAGGCTTTTGATATTGCAGAAGAAGAAAGTTCCAAACGTCTCTCGTATCATATTGATGCCTTAAGGCGTTATGCGGAAATTCTTATAAATAACCGGGAATTTTTTTCCGCAGAGGAATATCTCATCAAAGGAGCAAACCTTTATGAAGACGGGCTTTCGCGGCGGCTCTTAACCCGCTCCCCCCAATTCGGGAAACTGTATGCCGGCCTGGGCGATTTGGAGTACTTTGTCGGCGATGGTGATATGAACGCCGCTTTGGATTATTACGAGCGCTCAAGGGACTCGGGATATGCCCCTCCGGAGATACTGTACCGCATGGGCTCATCGTATTATCAGCTCCGGCGCTGGCAGGAAGCTTTGCGGTTATTCTACGAGGCTTCCCGTTCTATTCCGCTTAACAGGCGGATTCTTTACGCCCTTGGAAACGCCGCATACCTCCGGGGCGATTACTATACTGCCCAGGGGTATTACAGCCGGCTTCTGGAAATTCTTGAAGCTGACCGTTCCCGTTTCCCCCTTATCATGCCGACAGATAATGAGGAGCAGTTGATATTGGCGGAACGTCTTATGGTGGCCCAGAACAATATGGCTGTTGTCCTTGAAGCCCTTAACGAGCGTACAGGCGATAACAGTTTCCGTTCCAGAGCCGAAGGCCTTTATGTCGACTCCGAACGGGCATGGGATGTGTTGAGCCGGAACCCCGCTACCATGATAAGGATGCGGCCGTCTCCGGAAATCAACGCCCCGGGCGTTAACCCGGCATACCTTA
>JAIRLQ010000010.1 GCA_031259345.1 Treponema sp. | reverse complement strand
AAGGGCCTTGCAAGAGGTCCCCTTCGCTGGGCGGGGTCTATGATTCACCGTTTTTGCGGCGTTCTGGATCATCATTTAAGGTATCCAAAAATCACCCTAAAACGTTTTGCCGATCTTTTAAGCCTTGACGATGGCGGAACGGCAGCTTTTTGGGGCTGGCATATTGAAGGGAGCAAAAAAAACATTCCTTTTGAAAGGCTGTTTAAAACTCTTTTAAGCTGCGGTATCATTCATGCCGACGGGGATCTTTACCTGTATTCGGTTTTTCCGGACAACGAGAGCGAGCCGGGCAAAGCGGCGATTGCTATGGATTCGACTTTTTCTTTCGTACTGTACCCGGAGATAAATTTTGCCGACGCGCTGACCTTGTCGGCGTTTTGTTCCCCCAAAGGAAAGGCCGGCGAGGGTTTTGAACTTACCCGTTCTTCCGCGGTGCGCGGCTTTGATTCGGGGCTTTCATCGGACAGCATGATACAGCTTCTTAAGCGGCTTTCCCTGGATCGTATCGACAGCAATCTGGAGTTTACCCTTAAGGATTGGGAAACCCGCTATGCGTCGGTTTCCCTTCATCAGGGGCTTGTACTGACTTTGGCGGAAGACAGGCGTTATCTTGCGGATGCCGAACCGCTGGCGTCCCTTGTAACAAGGATACTTGTGCCGGGGGTTTACCTTCTTTCGGGCGGGGACAAGAGCAAGGCTGCCGCCGCCCTGCGAAAGGCCGGCGTGGATATAGTCGCCCAGCCGGCCGCCAGGCAGGACATTCGCGGTTCCGGTGTTTCCGTGCGGCCCAATACCTTTCAGGGGCTGGAAAGAATTTCTTTTCCGCTGCCAAAGGGCGTTTTTGTCTGCCCCGATTTCCGGGCGGCGGAAAAACGGGCTGAAGCTTCCATGGCTGCCAGGGAGCAATTTTTAAAGCGCCTTCAAACCATGAAGCTTTCAAAGCCCGAACGGGACGAGCTTGAGGCGAGGATTGACAGGCGGCTGGTATTGACGGAGTCCCAGCTTGAAGAAACAACGGTCCGTTACGAAAAGCTTGAAGCCCGGGGGATGGATTATGCGGGGAAGTCGGTTATGGCTAAACAGGCGATTTCAGGCAGAGCCCTGCTGGAAGCAACATGGCCCGCCGGGGGCGGCGAGGTTTCGGTGTGTATAGGGACTCCTGTTGCCCTGGAAAAGTCCGGAGGTGAAGCCATTTTGGTTTTAAAGCCTGTTTCGTTTTCTTTGCCCGGAGAAGATGCGAAAAGCGAAAGTACCCTGCGTATTCCTTTGGGAAAGATCAGCCTTTTACGGCGGATCAAACAATCAATTTTTGGAGAATGAGCATTTCATGCGGAACATAAAATGCCTAAGGAGATTTTATGCCTTTATTACCTTTTTCAAGCCAGCAAACGGAAATCAGCCAGGCCAGGCTGGCGGTTCTTATTGACGCGGACAACGCCCAGCCCGCAATTATTGACGGGCTTCTTGATGAAGTTGCCAAATACGGCATAGCCAGCATCAGGCGTATTTACGGCGACTGGACTTCGGGCCGCTTAAATACCTGGAAAAGTCTGCTTCTGGAGCATGCTATCCAGCCTATTCAGCAGTTTTCGTATACCACAGGAAAAAACGCCACCGACAGCGCCCTTATAATTGACGCTATGGATTTACTTTATGGCGAAAAACTTGACGGTTTCTGCATTGTTTCAAGCGATTCGGATTTTACCCGTCTGGCAGCGCGGATAAGGCAGAGCGGCCTTATTGTTTATGGCTTTGGCGAGAAGAAAACTCCCAAGGCTTTTGTTTCCGCCTGTTCCCATTTTATTTATACAGAAAATCTGCGGGGTAATGCCAATGACAGTTCCCTGGACGGAACTGAAGAAGACGAAACCAAACCTGTAGTAAAATCGAAAAAAGATTTTAAGGTGGATAAAAAAGTTCTTAAGCTGCTCCACGACGCAGTAGACGATCTTGCCGATGATACAGGCTGGGCATACCTGGGCGGCGTGGGGCAAAAAATAAATAACCGTTCCGCCGATTTTGATCCCCGGAATTACGGCTTTAAAAAACTGGGTGATTTGTTTAAGGCCATCCCCCAGTTCGAGATTGAAGACAGGCCCCAGGCGAACGGCATGGGGCGGCATATTTATATACGGTGGAAAAAGAAACGTTAAAAGCTATGGCTATAAAACCCCGCATACAATCTATACCTTACGGAACGGCATGGCCGGCCCGCTTTGTGGCGGGCCTGGTAATTGGTTTTCTGGCACTTGTCCCCCTCTGGGCGGGAAACGGCGCTTCCGGGCAATTTATAAGCCCCGGCGACATAAGCCGGGAGTTTGAAAAGCTTGAGCGCTCGGAAGACAGGAACGATTTTTCCGGCGACGCTGTTTTTGCCAATTTTAGGGAAATCAAAATGGGCTCCATTCGTCCGGGGCTGCTGTACCGGAGCAGGCATCCGGCATTGCCCGACAGCCGTTCACCTTATGCGGCAAAGCTTGCCCAGGATGCGGGAATTGCCGCCATAGTTGACCTTGCGGATACTCCGGAAGAACTGGCGCACCTTGCCCGTTCCGTTCCCTGGTACGAATATTTTTTATACCGCAAAAGCGTTATAGCCCTGGGAATGGGCTACGATTTTTACGATTCTGTTTTTAACGCCAAACTAAAAAAAGGCCTTTTGTTTATTTTGGAAAAGCAGGGGCCTTTTCTTATTCACTGTAACGAAGGCCGGGACAGAACAGGGTTTGCGGCGCTTTTGCTCGAAGCCCTGATGGGAGCGACGGCGGAAGAAATTATAAAAGATTATATGCAAACCTTCATCAATTATTATAATTTTGTTCCCGGCGAAGAACGGTATCGCATAATTTCCCGGATTGCCATAAACCACCTTGACCATATCAGCGGGGGCAAAGGCGTTCCGGATATTCAGAAGGGGGCGGAAAAATACCTTGTAGAAAAAACAGGCCTTTCCCGGGGCGAACTTAAAGCCCTTAAAGCAAAATTGTCCGGAGCGGCCCGCTAGGAGAATGTAACGACTAAACCATTACTCATTTTTGGGCAAGCCGAAACGCTTCCGCAAAATGCTCCGCCCTATCTCCTTTTAAAAGATTATCTCATTAACATTCCGCCCGATACATCAACTGTCGCACCGGTTATGTAATCCGCTTTTTCAGAGGCGAGAAAAACTATCACATTCGCCACTTCCGAAGGGTCGGCGATACGGCCCAGGGGTATGCGCTTGATATAATCATCTTCCCTTTCCGAGAGGGCGCCGCTGTTCATGGGGGTCCTGGCCATGCCGGGCGCTATAGCGTTGACATTGATGCCATATTGGGCGACCTCCCTTGCCAGGGAAACCGTAAAGCTGACAAGCCCGCCCTTGGATGCGGCGTAGTGGGCGTGCCCCGATGTGGAACCGTGAAAAGCGGCCTGAGACGCAATGTTGACTATTTTGCCCTTGGCTTTTCTTGCAATAAGGTGTTTTACAAATCTTTTGCTCAGATAAAAAGGCCCATTCAAGTTTACGCGCAGGGTTCTGTCCCATTCCTCATCGTCCATATCCACTACAAAAGAAGTTGGCCACACGCCCGCGTTGTTGATAAGGATATCAATTTTGCCGAATTTATCGACCGTTTCCGCCACATTGGCACTCATGTCTTCCGGAACTGAAATGTCACCTTTTACGGCGATACACCTGACACCGTAGTCCGCAGAAATTTTTTTTACAAATTTAAAGACCTGCTCTTCGTCTACAATGTAATTAACTGCCACATCGGCGCCTTCCGCGGCAAAAGCCTTTGTTATTGCCGAGCCAAGGCCTCCGCCACCGCCGGTTATAAAGACAGTTTTTCCTTCTAAATTCAACTCCATTTACGCTCCTCCCATATTTCCGTATTGACAAGCGAACGGGGCATTTCACCCTTCAATGCCTTTTCTATTTCAGCGGCCAGCTTCTTAGGCGAATTAAAAAACGCATCATTGGAACCACCGGCCATGTGGGGTGTCAAAGTTACATTGTCCAGCGTAACCAGGGGATAATCCGCACCGGGCGGTTCCTTTTCAAAAACATCAAGCATAGCGCCGGCAATCTTTTTATTTTTAAGCGCCTCGTACAGTGCGGTTTCATCGACAAGGCCCGCCCTGGCGGTATTGATAATGTAGGCTGTAGGCTTCATCAGGGCCAGCATCTCCGCATTAATGATATGTTGATTCTCTTCGGTAAGCCTCGCATGAAGGGTGATAAAGTCCGAGTTCGCCATGAGGTATTTCAGGTCTACAAGCTCTGCACCGTACTCCACAGTTTTTCTGAACGGATCATAGGCCAGAATACGCATGTCAAATCCCGAAAGCCGTTTGGCGACTTTCATGCCTATCTCGCCAAAACCAATAATACCAGCGGTCTTGCCTGAAAGATCGGGAATATGCCCCTGATTGGGATACTGCCGGATCCAGACACCGGACTTGAGACCGTGGTGCCCCCTGGCAATGTTCCGTGCTTCGCAGATGAGGGCGCCTACCGTAAAATCCGCCACCGAATCGGCGTTGCGGCCCGGTGTATTGAGTACGGCGATCTTCTTTTCCGTTGCGTATGAGATATTGATGTTTTCGAGGCCCGAACGGAGCACCCCTATCATTTTAAGATTCGGGCAGGCGTCTATTAGTTTTTCGTTTACCGGACAGAACTGGGTCACAAGTATGTCCGCGTCCTTCACTGCTTCAACGATATAGGGTGGAACTTCGTAGGCTTCGCTTCCGTGTTTCTCGACCAATAAATTGATATTTTGAAGTTCTTCAAAACTCCCGGTTTCCCAGTCCAGAGTTTTTACACTAACACCGTCCGGACACATTCCGGCTTTTATGTATTGATGGGGAATAAAAAGATCGCCGATACCGGCAAGTTTCATATACGGCCTCCGCTTCCGAATACTTCCGTTTTCAAGTATTTCGGTTAAACTAACCAGCATTTAATTCCTCAAGTTTCTTTTTAAAGAGTTTATATTTTCGATCATATGAACATCGGGGGTTATAAACCGCGCTGGTTTGGATCCTTAAAACTGCCTCTTCAAGAGACGGGTACAACGAGGCGGCAATGCCGGCACAAAGAGCGGCGCCAAGGCATCCCGGATTCTTAACTGCCGGAACTTCCACCGGCAGCTGCAAAACATCCGCCAGTATCTGGCACCACAGGGCACTTGTCGCAAGCCCCCCCGACAGCCTCACTGCGGAGCGGACTATACCGGCTTCCCTAAGATTCTCAAGGTGAAAGCGGTGCCCAAAAGCGATGCCTTCAAAGAGCGCGCGCAGTTTTTCATTTTCATTTTTAAAATCCCCGAAAAAGCCGCTTTTGACCCGGGGATACCTTGGCATGGAGTTGATATAAGGCATATAGATACCCCGGACATCATCCGAATCGTATTTCCCGGCAATCTCGTCACATTCTTTGTATGTCAAAGACCGTATATTATTGACATACCATTCAAGATTGACCGCCGATGTTGGACTTGATTCAACGGCGAACCATCTTTCCCCATCACCCGAAAGATTACATTGAAGGATCTTTCCATTGGTAACACAAGAATCGGTAAAAGCCGCATTGATGCTCCAGGTTCCGGCGGTAATCGAATATCCCCCTAGAGCGCCTGAACCCAGGGCAGAAGAAACAGCATCAAAACAACCGCCGGCTACAACGGTGTCTTCCGCAATACCTGTTTCAGCGGCGACCGGGATACTTACCCTTCCCGTTTTTTCAACAGACTTGATCACAGCGGGAAACCGGTTTTCGAGGGCAAAGATACCGAAAAGTTCCCTGTCGTACCGTTTGTTCACGTTATCAAAAACCCCGGCGGCCGAGACATCGCTATAATCGGTAGTACAATTCCCGGTGAGCATATAGTTGATATAATCTTTACAGAAGAGGACAGTTCCAATATTCCGGTATGTTTCCGGGCTATTACGTTTGAACCATTCGAGAATAGGCAGAGGTTGGCCTGCCCAGATATGCTGAACCGTATATCTAAAGGCCGCCTTGCCTTTTCCGTCCCGGTTCCATTCATCCACGATGCTCTGGGCTCTGCTGTCCGTGGAGAGTACAGCGTTTATAAAGGGCCGGCCTTCTTTGTCCAGAGGATAAAGTCCGTTACCGTGTCCCGAAACGCCTATGGCCGTTATCTCCCCCGGCGCGGTCTGGGAAGCGGCTGTCCGGAGCAGGGAGGAAACGGTTTTCCAGAGTCCGATCATATCTTTTTCTGCAAAATCACCGTGCCGCATACATGAGGCATCGCCTGAAAAGGCGGCGTATTCTTCTCCGTCTACAGTAAAAAGAGCGGTCTTTATCTTTGTCTGCCCGATGTCCAAGCCCAAAAGATACTGCACTATACCCTCAAGATTATCAATGTTCTATTATAAACACATAAATATACATTTGTCAATAGCTTTTGTAAATCATGGCAAAAAATATTCTCCGCCATCCCGAGTGTATTTCGTCCCTGTCGAATGTCTGCCGCCGCAAGAGGTTTTTGCTCTCCGGTTGTCTTTAGCTGGCCGCAAGATACGAAGCCGTCTGTTCATCAGTTATTAAAACATCGATAATATTAGTCAGGAGGGCGCCCTTGATGCTCTTTACCTTGGAGTTTCCTCCGGCCATGGCAACAACCATTTTTACATTTTTAAGGTCTTCCAGAGGGATCGATAAAAGCATATCCCCGTGTTCACAGGAAAAAAACCGGCCGCCTTTATCAAAGTATTTGGCGCAGATATCCCCAACGATATGACAACCTCCAAGCTCTTCCCATATAAGGTCTTCGCCGGGGTAGGGGCTGCGGTTGGAACTGTTTTTAGTCATGTCCCCTATACCTATCACTGCCAGGTCTATATTTTTCCAGTAATCCATAGCGTTTGTGTAAGCCCGGGTTTTAATGTAGTGATTATAATCTTCCCTATCCGCCGGGCTGACCGGCAAATAGATAAACCGGGGAGTACCGTGTATCTTTTCGGCAAATACCCTGACCAGTTCGTTAATCATAAAATAAGGCGCCGTATTGTCCGATGTACCGAACAGGGGCAGAATCTCGCTGTCTGAATAGATCTCCTTGTCAGGAAATTGGTTTATTAACGCATAAACAGTTCTTCCCCAGGAGAGGGCTACCCGCCGGCATTCCTTGATCAGCAAGGGTTTAAGTACATCCACCGCCTTTTGGGCTATCAAGTACCGCAGGACATCTTCGTTATAGTAGTGTCCTGATGCGATAACAGCAGCTTTTAATTTGTACTTATCCCTGAGATATTTCTCAAGCTTTTTATTTGTCTCAATTGGGTTGTTTATTTTAAACTCAATAATCCCTTTTTCTTTCGCTTCGGCGAGGTATTTATTGACTGCCTGCCGGGAGACACCCATCCTCTGAGCTACTTCCTGCTGAGTCAGTTCCTCAGAATAGTACAGAACCGCCGTTCTAAGGAGTTTTTCATAATAGTTATCTACCATATTCGTCCCATGCTTAAAAGTATTATACTTTTTGATATTACAAATGTCAATCAGAGACGCATGACAGGAGGGCTATAATACGGCCCTTTTATAAAATTCATTGATGATATTCATCCAGTAAGGTACATCAATATGTTGCGGACAATGATGGGTACATTGATTACAACGGATACAGGAATCAGCCCGTTTACCGGGGCTCAGGATTTCATACCGGAAAAGGAAATTCTCTTTTCCGATCTTTTTTTCATTTCCCGAAAGGGAATAGCTATTATAAGAAGCGAAGACAGCGGGAATATCAATATCCTTAGGACAGGCTATGCAATACCGGCAGCTCGTACAAGGTATTTTCAGCAATCCTCTGTAAATGGTTTTTGCTTTTTTGATGGTTTTAAGCTCCTCCCGGGTAAGGGGCTTAAAGTATTCGAAAGTGGCGACATTATCCTTTAACTGCATCATATTCGACATACCGCTTAACACGGTTAAAACCTCCGGAAATGAAGCGGCATATCTGAGCGCCCATGAAGCCGTAGACGCCATGGGATTTACGTTTTTTAGTATTTCAACCGATTCCCGGCATAAGGTTGCCAGCATACCCCCTCTGACAGGTTCCATTACCGTTATGGGGATCTGTTTTTCTTTAAGAATTTTATACTGGGTTTTTACATCCTGAAGTTCCCAGTCAAGGTAGTTTAGTTGAATCTGCGCGAAATCAAAATTATGTCTTCCGGTAATTTCCTGTAATAAAGCCGGGCCATCGTGAAAAGAAAATCCGAGATGCCGTATAAGACCCTGCCTTTGTTTTTCTTTGAGAAAATCGTAAACATGGTATTCATCAAAAACCGGCAGAGTACCCCTGTTGACGTTGTGCAAAAGATAGAAGTCAAAAAAATCAACCCGCCATCTTTTCAATTGTTCATTAAAAATATGATCCAAATCAGATTCCGATTTCAAATACCCTAAAGAAGGCATTTTTGTGGCAATGTTAAATTTATGCCTGGGATGTCCGGACAGCGCCTCCCCTATACAGCTTTCCGATGTTCCCCCGTGGTAATTGTATGCGCTGTCAAAATAATTTACCCCTCGGGAGATAGCGTAATCGACCATTTCCCCAAGTTTTTTCTTGTCTATTTCCTGGCTGCCCTCCGCAACCGAAGGCAGCCTGATACCGCCGAAACCAAGCAAAGAAATCCGTTCGCCGCTGTTTTTATATTCCCGTGTTTGGACCATAGAATTCCCTTATATAACCCCGTGTTCTGTCCTGCTGATTATTTCGTCCTGTATCTCCCGGGGAAGGTTTCTGAAATAGTCGCTATAACCCGCAACCCGGACCATGAGGGTGTCGTATTTTTCAGGATTTTTTTGCGCGTCCTTGAGTACGGCGCTGTCCACCACATTAAATTGAAGCTGAAAACAATCCGAATTCATAAAATAGCGGATAAAATCCTCAAGGGACTTCCTGCCGTCAGGGGTGGCAAGAAAATCTTTGCTGAACCGCATATTGGTATTGATACCCCCAATACCGTAATGCTGATCCAGCTTGGAAATGGAACGGACAACGCCGAGGGGAGTATTCCTGTCCATGCCCTGTGAAGCGCTCATACATTCCGAAAGCGCATTTCCCTGATGTCTGCCGTCCGGAGTAGCGACGGTGAGTTTTCCCATACGGCCATGCACAACGAAAGAAAAAAAACTGGGGTGAAAGGCCGCGTTATTCCCCAAACAGAAACGATATTTTGTCAATTCAGAACGAATGAAGTCATATAAATCCTTAGCGATCTTATCCGCTTCATCATCACCATTCCCGAATTTAGGACAACGGTTTACCAAGTAAAGCCGCATCTTTTCTTCGTCCTTAAAATCCTCTTGGCAAAGACGGGCCAGTTCCTCAAGAGTCAATTTCCCTTCGGCATAAACCGCGGTTTTAATTGCCGCCAGGGAATCCACAAGGGTTGTAAAACCGGGGAAACAGGGATACACAAAATTGTACTTTGCCCCTCCGGCGCCCAGATCTATGCCCCGCTCAATGCAATCGTTGGTCAAAGATGAGGGAAAAGGCCCCGCGTTATAACGCTTCTCATACAGGGTCTGATAGCAGCAATCAATCATGTACCTTCGGAGAATCTGTTCTATGACGTTTTTGACCGTGTTATAGAAACCGTCGAAGTCCTTTAAGGTATCTTTATTTATCGGGACATCCTCTTCGAGGCCGCAATTGCCCCCATAAACAGGCGATGGTGAACGTATTTCAACCCATTTTTCGTGGGGTATATCGGGAGCCGTACTTCCGCCATAAAGGGGCTTTCCGTTTCCCAAAACATACTCCAGGGCTTTTACCAGATTTATAAAAGGAGTTGCTACCTGTATATAGGAAGCCGCAACGGGATTTATTTCAACGCAGGAGGAATGGTGGTACTGTCTGGCGTCTTCGGCGGAAACTCCTGCTTCTTCAAGACCTTGGCGAATGATACGGTCATTGAAAATCGCGGGCATGGTATAGCCCTTGGAAATAATCTCAACGCACCGGGCCAAAAGATCCCCGGGCATATCATCGGTATAAGCAACCGCGACAGAAGGATTGGCAAGTCCCACCGTTTCAATTGCGTCGATAAACATCCTTGAAAGATCATTCCACACCGGCAGGCCTTTCCTGTCCATCCCGCCTATCATCAGGGCATTGGGCATAATCCAGTTTACGGTACTCCATTTTGCGCCATCAAAAACACCAACGTCAACAAAGAAAATTTCATTTATTTTGCAGTATAGAGCCGTAATGAATTCGTAGGCATTTTCTTTGGTCAGGACGCCGCTTTCAATGTCCCGGCGGTAAAAGGGCCAAAGGTAATTATCGGGCCGGCCCACATAAACACAGTCATGAAACAGGCGTGAAGAAAACTCCGTGAACCATACCATCTGAAGGGCTTCGTAAAATGTAGTACAGGGCTCGTAGGGGGCCTTTTCAAAATTTTTTGCCATGGCGGTATATTCAGCCTTCTGTTTTGGTTCCCTCTCCGAGGCGGCCAAATCAAGGAGTTTGTCATGAAAGCGCCGGGCAAAACGGCAGAACCCTTCAAGGGAAATTTTCATACTGCGGTAGAAAACGGATTTTTCCGCGTCGTCGGGCCTGCTAAAATCAATGTCGGCAAGTTTTTCATCTATCCGCGCAAGTATGCTTTTAATGCCGCCATTGAGGAGTTTTTCAAAATCCAGGACATGGTGGCCCTGGGTAGCTATAAGATGACCGCTCATTTCACCGCCGTATTTCATGGCCTCTTTGCCTTTCCGGCGGATCTCCTCCTCTGCTTCGGTGAGGACCACGTTTTGGGAGAAACGTCCGGCCAGAAGTTCTCCGGGAGTTACCTCAATAGTGTAATTATCAAAAATGATACAGTCCATCTTGGCCCTGCGGAAGTTGTGAAAATGTTCTCCGTAAGTCTCCAGATACCCCTTGCTTATGAGATATTCAAGTTCCACCATATTATTCTTGTGATGGCCGTTAGCAAAAGCAAGCTCCGTTAAATTTGCGATTCGGGATTTGTTTATGACGGTTTCCATATTACCTCCAATTGTAAGTTTTCTAAAATCGAAATTAATTGTTTCATGGTTTCCGGCGACGGCGGCTTCGTTTGCCGGAGCGTGAATTCCCTGCCCAGGGAATCGTACTTCCCGGCACAGATATTATGAAAAGCCAGAAGTTCAACCGGATGCTTTGCCGGCAGGGAACAGATAAACCCGCCGATTTCGCTGATGGCTTTTTCAGAGTCATTAAAACCCGGAATCACCGGTATACGCAGGAGTATACCGGCCCCCGCCCCGCTTAATAAGCGTAGATTCCCGAGTATTTGTTCATTGCCCGTGCCGGTTCCCCGGCGGTGAAGTTCCGTGCCGGCGGCTTTAATGTCGCAGATAAAAAGATCGGTATAGCTCTGTATTTTTTCAATAGATCCCCATGGTACATTCGAGGCGGTCTCAACAGCGGTGTGGATACCTTCTTTTTTCAAGCGGGAGAGAAGGGCGGCGGCAAAGTCCGCCTGCAGGAGCGGTTCACCGCCGGAAAGCGTTACCCCCCCACCTGACAAGCGCATCATATCTTTATCTTCAAGTACCAGCGAAGCCAGTTCATCCGCCCCGTAGGTTTTACCGGCAAGATTCAACGCCCCAGCGTAACAGGCGCCGGCGCAGACGCCGCATTCCGCGCAGCGGGAAGTAAAACGGGCGGTTTTGCCGTCTATCTCATAGGGGCAGGCCAAAACACAATCCCCGCAGGCGATGCAGCGGGAAGGGATAAACCGGATCTCCGGGACGGCCTTAAGCGACTCGGGATTGTGGCACCAGTAACATCTAAGGTTACAACCCTTAAGGAAAACAGTGGTTCTGGTACCGGGGCCGTCGTGTATCGAAAAACGCTGGATATTGAAAACCAATCCTTGAACGCCCGTGTCCGTCTCCTTTACAGCTTAATCGCCGAGCTGGCAAGCCCTTCAATATAATACTTATTGGCAAAGACAAACAACAAAATTAAGGGGAGGGAACTTATCAGATAACCGGCGAACTGTACAGGATA
>JAIRLQ010000004.1 GCA_031259345.1 Treponema sp. | reverse complement strand
TTCCTGGAACAGGGCGATACTGAAATTGTTACGGCCATGGCAAAGGAAGCGGTATATCGGCGGCTGAAGGACGGGCGGACAGCAATAATCGGCGTATTCGATGCCGTTACCGATCCCTGTTCGGCGGGAGAAGCCCTGCTTTACGCCTGCAAAGAAACCGGGGACCCGGCGCTGAAACAAGGCTGTAACGATCTGCTTGAATGGGCGCTCCACAAGGCGCCCCGCAGCAGAGGCGGGGTACTGTACCATATTGAGTCAAAGCCGCAGTTTTGGAGCGATTCGGCCTATATGCTCCCTCCCTTTTTGGCTGCCGCGGGATACTACGATGAGGCGCTTCGCAATCTTTACGGTTACTGGGAGGCCCTCTACGACGGGGAAGTAAAGCTGATGAGCCATATTTGGGATGATGAAAAAAAAGTTTTTATCCGCAAGGCTCATTGGGGAGGCGGTAACGGCTGGACCCTTGCCGCCTTTGCCCGGATATACGATTTATTGCCCGAAGGATACGAAAGGGATAAACGTAAAATTGCGGAAATGGGCAAGACCCTGGCAGATGGCGTTATCAACTATATGCGTCCCGATGGTTTATTCCACGACGTGACAGACGATCCCGCAACGTTTGTGGAGACAAATCTTTCCCAGATGCTTGCCTATACAATTTACCGTGCCGTACACAGCAAATGGCTTGACGCATCTTATCTGCCAACGGCGGAAAAACTGTATGACGCGGTAAATAAAAAACTGGATTCCTACGGCCTTGTACAGGATTGCTGCGGATCCCCTTCCTTTGACAAGCCGGGCGTGTCCCCGGAAGGCCAGGCCTTTTATCTCCTGATGGACGCAGCGAGGGCAAAATGTTGAACTCGCCTTTTACGATCAGAAGGTTTCATTTAGTAAAATTTACCGGAGGATGGATCTCCGGGAAATTAGCCCTCTGAAAAATTATGGTTCGGAGGGTATATATTTATTTTAATGGAGGAAAGCAATGAAAACCGGCAGAAGACCTATCGTTATGGTAAGTGCCCTCGTTTTGTTCGTCCTTGTCTCCTGCGGCGGCGGATCAAAGCCGTCGTCTGATTCGGAGGCAAGAACAGCGGAGAACAACGTGGATGCCTTGGGAATTCCGATTGATCCAAGTAAGGTTAATACGGAACTCAAAGGAGAAATTTCCTGGTGGGTATGGGGAGATTATGAAATCCGGGGAACCCAGGATTTCAACAAGTATTATCCGAATGTCACCATAAATTTTGTGGCAGTACCCAGTGATGAATTTCCGGAGAAGGTTCTTACCGCCTTTGCCACAGGTATCGATCTGCCGGATGTCATCAACATTGAAAGCGCCGAACGGGGCCAGTTTAACAACATGGACGTGTGGGAACGGCTGGATGCGGCGCCGTATAACTTCAATAAGAACGATGTGCTGCCCATTGACATACCCCTTATCAGCAATTCAAAGGGCGAAATTGTTTGCTCCCAGATTGACAACTGCGTGTCAGGCTATATGTATGACCGCAACTTGGCAAAAAAATATTTTGGTACCGACGATCCCGCCGAAATGGAAAAACTGTTTGCCAGCATTGATGATTTTATCGAAAAGAGCAAAGTCGTGGCCGCTGGCGGGGACTATATGTTTGCCAGTCCCGAAGATGTGGTTGATTGTATAGGAAACCTTTTCAAGGAACCCCATACCATTGGTACAAAGCTGAATACCGACAACACCATCCTGCCTACCTACCGTGTCATTGAAAAACTGGTGGCTAACAAGGCCATCGGTCCCTATACCATGTGGACCCCTACCTGGATGACTTCATTCTCTTCCAATAAGGTGCTTTTCTATATAGGACCAGCGTGGTTTTTCAGCTATACGGTAAAACCTGCGGACCCCGATTCTACCGGCAAGTGGGGCCTCATAACGCCTCCGGGTGACGGCTTTAACCGGGGTGGTACCGCTTACGCGATCCCCAAGAAAGCGAAAAACAAAGACCTTGCCTGGGAAGCGATCAAATGGTTTACCATGACCATGGAAGGTTCCAGAAGTTTCTTCCAGGCCCACAACGCCACCACCATGTACAATCCCGCCTACGATACGGACCTTTTTAAGGGCGAGCCGGATCCCTATTTTGGCGGACAGAACTGGGTCGCAAAGCTCAACGAAATTGCTGTGCTTCCCGGTACCTCCGCTCCTGTCATGGGTCCCTTTGATTTTCATATCAGAAGGGTCAATGATCAGGTCCTGCCGGATTTGGTGTCCGGAAAAAGCGCCGATGAAACCTATACGAAATTCATAAGCCTGTTATTGGAACGGGCGCCGGAACTTTCCCGGTAATTTTTTAAGAGGGAAACGCTGGTTAATGATGCTTAACCGGCGTTTCTTTGTTTAACAGGGAACTCTTTTTTCTCCCGGTTCCAGGCTGATAAAGACAACAAGGACGCGGTTATGACGAGGAAAGCATTCCAACGCGGGTATCTGCTGAAACAGAAGATGGCTCCCTATTTTTTTACGGCGCCATATTTCATCATTTTTTTTGCCTTTGCGGTATTCCCCATAGTTTTCAGCGCTTTTATCAGCCTTCATGACTGGCA
>JAIRLQ010000494.1 GCA_031259345.1 Treponema sp. | reverse complement strand
CCCTCTTTTTTTTTAGATATTGAAGGTTTTCGGGGTTACCCCCTGTCCGGGCGGGCCGAATTTTGTTATACTTGGTACAGTGCTTCCGTTGCGGCAAAACGGAAGCAACTACAAGGGAGGACAGGAACTAACAAACTCCCGGCAAACCCCGGAGCGGCAATTGAATCCTGCGTTAAAACTTAAAAAATCCTTTACCGGCAAGGCGGCGGTAATCCTTTTTTTTATCGCCGCCTTCTCGGTTTTGGGAATTTCGGTTTATACCAGCATTCTCATCAATTCAATTTCCGCCTATTTCAGGCAAAACATAGAAGCCAGGCTTTTGGGTTTAAGCCGCCTTGCCGCGACGCTTATTACCCCCCAGGAGCTTGCGGCCCTAAACGTCAGCGAAGACATGGAAACGCCGCTTTTTAAAGATGTGCGCGCCCGGCTTATCAAGTTTGGAAACGACACGGAAGTCCTTTTTGTGTATTTTATACGGCCTTTAAGCGGCGGCCAGGCGCAGTTTATTGCCGACAACGACCTTACGGAAGACGCCGTAAATCTTGCGACCCCGCCCATACCAATGGAAGAAGACCCCCATTTGGCTCTTACGGAGGGCCGGGCGGTTGTTACCAATCTTGGCGAATACTCGGTGGGGTTTTCCGGTATTATAAGCGCGTTTGCCCCGGTTTTTGATGATGAACAAAAGGTGATAGCCCTGGCGGGGGTGGATATAGCGGACGATGCGGTGCTGGACACCAGGAACCGGGTTGTCGTCCTTACCGTTATTCTTATAAGTTCCGTTGTGTTTACCATGCTAAGCGGTTTTGTAAGCCTTGTTATCTATCGCCGTAAAGAGGCTGCCTATCTTAAACGGTTTACCCAGCAGGAAATTATGTCTGCCCTGTCAAGGAATTTTATTTCTGCCAGGGACGCGGCGGTTTTGATAAATGAAGCGCTGCACATTACCGGGGAATTCCTTAACGTAAGCCGGATCTTTATAGGCGTCCCGGAGGGCGGCAAAGCCGGGAGCCGTCCTGTGTACCTTTGGTGCAAAGAGCCGGATTTGGCCGGTGTTCCGCTTAATGGCGCGGCGAATAATCTGCTGCACACTGTTTTTCCAAAAGAGGAGCCCGATGTCATAAAGGCTGTTTCCTGCGGTAACGTCTTTAAAAGTGATACATACAGGGTAATGGCGGACGCGGGGGTTGTGGCTTTTTTGTGGACTCCCCTTTACATAGACGGGCGCTACTGGTCAACGCTAAGTCTTGAGGAATGCCACAGGGGCCGGGTCTGGAGCGACAGCGACAAACAGCTTGTCAGCACCTTGTCCAGCGTAATCGCCGGGGCTGTTACCAGGGATATAAGGGAAAAGGAGCGGGATGCCGCCAGGGAACAGGCCGAAAAAGCCAGCCGGGCCAAAAGTGATTTCCTGGCAAACATGAGCCACGAGATACGGACTCCCATGAACGCAATCATAGGCATGACTTCCATAGGCCGTGATTCCGCTAGCGTGGAAAAGAAAGAGTATTGCCTTAAAAAAATTGAGGAAGCCTCAACGCATCTTTTAAGAATTATAAATGATATTTTGGATATGTCCAAAATCGAGGCCAGCAAGTTTGAGCTTTCGTTTCAGGACTTTAATTTTGAAAAGATGATACAAAAGATGGTGAATGTCATTAGCTTTAAGGTTGAGGAAAAGCGGCAGCTCTTTTCCGTTTCAATTGACAAGGCTATCCCAAAGTACCTGTACGGCGATGAGCAGCGCCTTGGCCAGGTGGTGGCAAACCTTCTTTCCAACGCGGTTAAATTTACCCCCGAAGGGGGTTCCATAGACTTAGAGGCAAAACAGGAATCCGAAGGAAACAGGCAGCAGGTTTTAAAAATCAGCGTAAAGGATTCGGGCATAGGAATAAGCCCGGAACAGCAGATACGGCTCTTTTCTTCTTTTGAGCAGGCCGATTCAAGCACTTCCCGCAAATACGGGGGTACGGGCCTTGGGCTGGCTATTTCCAAAAGAATTGTAGAAATGATGGGGGGCAAGATTTGGGTGGAGTCTAAACCGGGCGCCGGCTCAAATTTCATTTTTACCGCCATGCTGGA
This sequence comes from Treponema sp., assembly GCA_031259345.1. GTDB lineage: Bacteria > Spirochaetota > Spirochaetia > Treponematales > Breznakiellaceae > JAIRLQ01. Next base: position 4,351 of record JAIRLQ010000494.1, on the reverse strand, counting down.
AGAGGGGGCGGCGCCGGGGCCGGAAAGCCAAAAGGATCTAACGGCCGGGAATATCAAAGACAGCTTTAAGGGCTATACCATACTTTTGGCAGAAGATGTGGATATTAACCGCGAAATTGTAATAACGCTTCTTGAGCCGACAGGAATTGCGATTGACTGCGCCGTGGACGGAAAAGAGACTCTGGAACTTTATGGCGCCAACCCCCAAAAATACGACATGATCTTTATGGATGTGCAAATGCCCGAAATGGACGGCTTTGAAGCAACCCGCCGCATTCGCGCCAAAGAAGCGGAACTGCCGCAGAAAGAGCCTTTCCCTTCCGGCGAAAACGGAATCCCCGGTTCGCGGCGGCACATCCCGATTATCGCAATGACCGCCAATGTTTTTAGGGAAGACGTGGAAAGGTGCCTCGACGCCGGCATGGACGGCCATGTGGGGAAGCCTTTGGATTTACCGGAAGTCCTTGAAAAACTGGAACGGTATTTAAAGAACCGGCAATGACGCTGCTTTAATAAAGCGGCCTTTTGCCGGGGCGGGCATGGGCCATACCCCCGTGTCAAAATATCGTTATAAGCCTTTCGGCCTGTTGTCCTGCACCCGCTTGGCTTTGCCTTCGCTAACCGGCAAAACACCCCCTTCGTGCAGCTCTATCCGCGGATTCACCGTAATAGACGCCTGCAGGACTTTGCGGATCTTTTCTTTTATGGCGTTCATAAGCCGGGCGTCATCGGCAAAGATGCCGGAACCAACCTCAATCTTGACAATGAGCCTGTCCAGGGCCCCCTCTTTTTCAAGCACAATTAAATAGTTGTTGCCCACTTCGGGCATTGCCATAACCACTTCTTCTATCTGGCTGGGGAAGACATTTACGCCGTTAATGATGAGCATGTCGTCGGTGCGCCCGGTAAAGCGGCGGAGCCTTTTGTGAGTTCTGCCGCATTCGCAGGGCTCGGTGTAAAAGCCGGACAGATCCCTGGTACGGTAACGCAGAATGGGCGTAGCTTCCCGGCAAAGGCAGCTAAGGACCAGTTCGCCCGTTTCGCCGTCTTTTACCGGCTCCAACGTATCGGGGTTTATTATCTCGCCGATATAGCCGTCTTCCCACAAGTGAAGGCCGGTTTTTGCCTGGCACTCAAACGCCACACCCGGGCCGTTCATCTCCGAAAGGCCGTAGGAATTGTACACATCGATAGTAAGCAAGGCCTCAATGCGGCGCCGGGTATCCTCCGAATAAGGCTCCGCGCCCGCAAAAGCCTTGCGCAGCTTAACGCTGTCGCGGCTTACCCCTTCTTCCTGCATTTTAGACTGCACATGAAGAAGAAAGGACGGCGTAGCGTGAACCACCGTAGTACCGAAATCCTGCATAAGACGAAATTGCCGCGTAGTGTTGCCCGGCCCGGAGGGAATTACCATCATACCCACCTCTTCGCCCCCCTGGTGGAAACCCAAGCCGCCGGTAAAAAGGCCGTAAGTAATCATATTTTGAAACACATCCGCCCTGGTGCAGCCTGTACCGTAAATACAGCGGGCGACAAAGTACGACCACCTCTTAACGTCATCCGCAGAAAGGTAAATCGTCGTAGGAACGCCCGTAGTACCGCTTGACGCGTGAAGACGCACCACCTCGTCCCTGGGAATGGAAAGGAAACCGTAGGGAAACCCCTCGCGGAGATCGTGCTTAGTGGTGTACGGGATTTTCCGCAAATCCTCAAGACTTTTTATATCCCCGCCGCTTTTGATCCCCGCTTTACCCAGCCGCTCTTTATAGAAAGAAGTACGCAACGCCTGATCCACCGCCGTCTTAAGCTTTGCAAGCTGAAGCGCTTCCAATTCCCGCCGCGGCATTTTTTCAATTTCGGGGTTCCTGTACTGAAATTCCATACCGGCCTTTACTCCTTACGCCCCGCCGCCGCATTCCGGCCCAAAGTAAACGCCTTTTTGTTTGCCGCCGTTACAGCCGGCGCCTTGCCCGCGAACATTTCGGCAATCGTCTGAAGCAATATTTCACTGGTAACAGGCAGGAACGGCGAAGCAGCCCCTACCATAACCATGTTTACCGATTTTGCCGAACCCGCCTCTTTGGCAATAGCCGCCGCCTCTACAATCCGCGCCTTGGGAAAGGCGGCAATCGTCTTTAATAACCCCGCAATGTCGGGGTAATCGGGAATATTTACCAGGGGCTCCGCGGCCGTAACCAGCGCCCCCTGCGGGGAAAGCCACGCCGCATAACGCAGGCTTTCCAAAGGCTCCATCGAAAGGATTAAATCCGCCGCCCCCTTAGGCACCAAGTCTGACAAAGGAACGCTGTCGGAAATGCGGAGATGGGCAAGAACCGCCCCGCCCCGCTGCGCCATGCCGTGAACCTCCCCCTGACGCACCCACAAAGAAGAGGCCGCCGCCGCATTCGCTATAATAGCAGCCACGGAAAGCACACCCTGACCCCCGACACCCGCCAAAATAATATCAGTCTTCAAAATAACTCCTTCGCATTACGGTTTGATATATGCGCCCAATAGAATGGGCGCCGGAAACGCCGCCGGGCGTTTTTTAGCGCTCGTAGGCCTTTTTGCTGCGCTTGCGGAACGCCTCAACACATTCCCGCCTAAAAACCACCACCGAAAGACCCCGGTATTCCATTTCCTTTTTAAGCAGCGCGATGTTTTCATCCTTTCTGATACCCCTGGCCTCAAGCTCGACAAAGTGGGCCGGGTCTACCCCCAGCCCGAGGATAAGACTTTTCAGCTTTACCGAAGGAACCAGCGTTTCCTGGCAGCCCGTCATGGCCACGGTAGAATTATCCAGAATCGCGACAGTCATGGGAGTGTTGGAATACACCGCGTCAACCAGGCCGGTAATCCCCGAATGGATAAAAGTTGAATCCCCGATAAGGGCGAGCGTATAGGGCAGCCCCGCCTCGGAAGCCCCGCGGGCCATGCCGATAGACGCCCCCATGCAGACAGTGGATTCCGACACCGAGTAAGGCGGCAGGGAACCCAGCGTATAACAGCCGATATCGGAATTAACCGCCACGCTCGGATGGTTCGGCGCCGGATCAAGGCGGTTAACCACAGCGTTAATAACGTCAAAACTATCCCCGTGGGGGCAGCCCTGGCAAAGCTGCGGGGGCCGCGCGGGCAAAGCAGGAAGAACGACACGCTTCGGCAAAACACTAAGCACGCTTTTCCGCGGCTCCAGATCCAGGCATTCCCGCACATTGTCGGGATCAAGCTCCCCTGACTCTATGACGTCAACGTTCTGTTTCCCCTGTACGTGGACATCCTCGGGCAAAAACGACCGCAGCTTTCCTTCGATAAAACCCTGGCCCTCTTCAAAAACCAGGACCGCTTTGGCATAGTTGCAAAGCCCCTGGACAAATTTTTCAGAAAAGGGATACGCGCCAATATGATACCACACCGGAGGATTGCCCCCCAGCGACTTGGTAAAATCCTTTAGGTTGTCCTCGTAGTAATTAGCCCCCACCCCCGCCGTAATAACCACGTATTTTAAAAGCCGGTCCGAGCCGTCCTCGTTAGTAAACTCCAGGTTGTTTGCTTCGTGGGCGCCGGCCCACTCGCGCAGCGCCTCCTGTTTTCCAAGCAGCATCTCGTAATTTTTACGGGCATAGGCCGGAAGGAAAATCCAGCGCTCTTTATCCTTTACTTTTGAAACCGCCCGCTGCCGGCGCCTGTTCCCAACCACCACCTGCGACCTGGCATGGGCAAGCCGGGTAACAAGACGCACCATCACCGGCAGGCGAAACCGTTCGGAAAGATCGAACGCCTCGATCGTCATGTCGTAGGCCTCCTGCTGGTTACGGGGCTCAAGGCAGGGAATCATGGCAAAAGCCGCGTAATAGCGGCTGTCCTGTTCGTTCTGGGAAGAATGCATCCCCGGATCGTCGGCCACCGCAATCACGAGGCCGCCGTGAATAGCCAGAAGGGCGCTATTCATAAAAGGGTCCGCGGCCACGTTAAGCCCCACGTGCTTCATGGCTACCAGCACCCGGCGCCCGGCAAAAGAAACGCCCAGCGCCGCTTCCATAGCGGTTTTTTCGTTGGCGCACCAGGCGGCCCTAAAACTTTGCCTACCCGCTCTCGTACTTTTTTCGATGAGGGTTTCCATAATCTCGGTGGAAGGCGTGCCGGGATACCCGTACGCCGCCGAAATCCCGGCGTTAATCGCCCCCAGGGCCACCGCCTCGTCTCCCAAAAGCATTTTCATTACTCTCGTGTTACTCATAATAGAACATTTTAAAAGATAATACAAAACTTTGCTAGTAGGTCCCGCCCAAAACCGTGCGGATTTTAAAACGGCCCCGGCGCCCTGCCGCCCCCGCCGCCGGCCGCGCGC
>JAIRLQ010000491.1 GCA_031259345.1 Treponema sp. | reverse complement strand
GTAATGTATCATCGTAAAATCTAACCGTGGCATCCGGTTGTATCATCATAAAAAAACCGTAACCGTGGTTATATACGAGCGGGGGCCGTAAGCCGGGGGCCGGAAGCTGTTGGGCGTTTTCTGTAGCCAAAAGCATGGAAATAGTGTAGCCTGTTCCGAAATTTTGTGCAAGCATTCCCGGCCGATTTCAGCAATTTTACATGTACCGGCCTATAATTGCCGAAAAAGCCGCCGTCTACGAAGAGCGCAAGGGATTAGAGGGGTGCGGAGCGGCCACGGCGCTACGCGCCTGGCCCCACCGCGTTCCCGCAACGCAATCCCGTTCGGATTTTACGCTAAAAAATTCAAAAATTTTACAAAAAGGTGTATCCCAAGCGGAAAAGGTATGTTACAATAATGACAGTCAATTAAACTCCCCTGTGGGGGGGAATCTTGTTAAGGAGAAACTTATGAAACGTCTCTTTTTCTTTTTACTGGTATTGGGTGTATCAGTGTCCCTCTTTGCTCAAGTTCAATTGCCTGAGTATCATTTTGCCGCCGGAAGTTGGGGATTCCTTGGCGACCGGGTTTATCAAAACAACGCAAGATCCGGTCTTGCCAAAGCAAACATCCGCGTGCCCCAGCAGGGTCCCATGATTTATGAGTTTAATGCCCGTTACGAAGACGGCCTACAGGACGGGCATGGCGGCTTTGGCTTCCACGTGTTTGCGGACAGCGCCTATAACGGCCCTTCGTGGGGCGTCGGCAAATCGTATCTCCTCTGGCTCAATTATGATGAAAAGCCTATTACCCCCGGCATTCCCAGGGGTTTTTCGGCCCAGGTATACAGAAGCATAAACAATTCCCGGATGGAACTGGTTCAATCGTTCGATCTAAATGAATATCTTCCTTATATTACCTGGGATGATATTCGCAATCCCGTTCCCCTCAAGATTTGGGTTAACGGCGATACCGGCGAAGTCCGGGCTTATGATCCTTCCGATCCCAGCCTTTCCAGGTATTGGTACTTTTATCTGAGCGGCGCTCCCCTTAAGGGGGACTGGATTGCCCTAAGGACCAACGGGGCAAAGCTTTCTTTCGGTCTGTAATTACGTGGTAATGCACAACCGGGATCTGGCCCGAAGTTTTTTAGAGCGAAAGCGCGGGGCGGGTTCCGGTAGGTTTTTAATTTCATTTTGCTAAAAACGAACGTGAGGATGTATTTTTAAATCCCGCCCTCAGGGATATCAATAGAGAGGCCGCCGGCGCCGGCCGCGCAAGGTGAAGGGCGCCGTTATTGGCCTGCGGCTTTTACCTGCAGGGTTATGTTAACCGAGGCCCTGATGCCGTTGTCGCCGGAAACGGTCAGCGTAACCCCATGGACGCCGCTTGGGAGGCCGGGTTTCGGCATAATAACTACGGATGCGTCTTCCCCGGCGCCAAGGCTTTTAAGGGCGGCAGAAGCGCTGCCCGACGTGGGGTCCATGTTTTCATAAAGAAATAAATCGAAGCCCCGGTTTTCCCCCCCGGAAATTACGGCGGTCAAAGGCCCGGTTGGCTGGTTTCCTGACGAATTGTGTATAACGATTTGCTTGGAAAAACGCTCGCTTATGTCTTCGCTGGTATACCCCTCGCTTAAAGGCGGAAAGTTCCCGGCATCGCCGTCGTCGATGGACGTGCGATCGAGAACCGACAGCGTTACTCCGTATTTTGGGGAAGTGTCTATAACAACCGAAAAATTGAGGGTAAGCCCTACGGTAATGTCCCGGGATCTGTCGCTTACGCTAATCCGTGCGGCGTAGGGCTTGGGATTCGCCGGCAGGTCCGGCCGGGGTTTTACCGTAAAGCTTGCCGTTCCCCCAACGGGTATCGGGCCGGCGCTTGCGGAAGAAAGCTCAAACATTTCACTGGGCAGCATGGTTATTTGAAGGCTGCCGGAAACCGCGTCGCCTGTATTTATGATGGTAACTGTTTGCGCCCCCGCATCTTCCGCGCTATACCCCTGCTTGGCCTGGGGGAAGGTAAAAGTTCCGCCGGGGGAAAGACGCAGGGCATCAATAACTTTTAAGGTCATATCATGGGAAGCTTCAAGTTCTTTGCCGTTGGTAACGGTAAGGGTAGTTTTGTAAGTTCCCGCCCTAAGGCCTATTTTGGGTTTTATGATAACGCTGGTGTAGGCCCCCGGCTCTATGCCGTCAAGCCTGCACAAGCCTGAATCATTAAAAGAGGCCCCTTCGTCGCCCGAAAGGGCAAATTGGGTGTCGGCGCCGCCGGAAAGCGCGGCCGTCAAAGGCCCCGTAGGGGCGCCGTCGGAACCGTTTTGGATTATTATGCGTTTAAGGTGGCCCTCGCTTAAATCTTCGGCAATGTAGCCTTCGCTCAAAGCGGGAAAGTTTGCCGCGTCGCCGTCGTTGATGGATGTCCTGTCAATAACCGTAAGGCGTATGCCGATTTTGGGCGCCGCGGCGGGGGCGGCGTTTTCGGGCCTTGCCTGGCCCTGGTCCGCAGGAGGAGGAGGCCGGTTTGGATCGGCCTCGCCTACTTCAAGCGTGATCCTGTTGGCAAGATTTATCCTGCCGCCGTCGCTTACATTAAAAACCGCGGTATACGTTCCCTGGGAAAGACCTGTCCTGGGGGTCAATATCACATACACATCCTCGCCGGGGTCTATCCCGTCAATGACCGCCTTTCCGTCCTGGGCCGTGGTTTTACCCTGATCCCGGCTGATATTAAAATGATTGGCCGAATCTTCGGCAAGGGAAATGGTAATGGCCCCTGTCCGCGGGCTTGCCGAAGCATTGTGGATAATTATGTTTTTAACATAGCGTTCGTTTATGTCGGAACTGGTATAACCTTCATCGATAGAAGGAAAGTTCTGTGCGTCTCCATCGTCTATAGAAGTCCGGTCCATGACCGCCACAGACAGCCCCGTCCGCGGCGCGGCATTGGCGCTTTGCTGCCCCTCGCGGTTCCCGGAAGATCGTTGGGAAGGGTTCTGCTTTTCTTCCGCCCGCCCGGCGGTCTGGGCAGCGGCAATGCGGGCGGCCTCCGTTTCCATCCTTTCTTTTTTACGGGAAAGAAAGAAAACGCTGAAAACAGCTACCATTAAAAGAAGTGTAATTGTTAAAAGCGCGACACTCCGACTGTTCATTTTTTCCCTCCGTCCCAAAACAGTATACCCGTTCATACCTTGAAAGTGAAGTGCAAAGCGGCCACAATGAAGCATGAGGCCCTATCCTCTCCGCGTTACGTTGGGCGGTTATGTGTATCTGGATTCGTCTGATGACTGCGCCGCCGCAGCTTTGGCCCTGGATGAATATGACTACAATGATGAAGTCTGCGTGTCCCCGGATTTTAGCCCCGGCTTTATAGCGGATTTGTGCGGGGCGGGTTTTTTGGTCATGTCCCAGCTTTTTCCGGAAAAAGCCGCCGGGCAAAAGGGCTCAAGCGGGGCTTCCCCTCAGGAAGAGGGCGGCGAAATTCAGGCTGTGCTTTTCCCCAGGCATCACCTGGTCAGATCCTGCCTGTTTTTTCCGGATCTCCACATAAAAAAAAGCATACGTTCAAAGTTGTCCCGCTACGAACTGCGTTTTGATTCCGATTTTGAAACGGTGATGGAAAACTGCGTAAAAACCCACGGCGACGGCTGGCTTACCGCTCCCCTGGTTAAGGCAATCAAATCGGTACGGGAATTGCCGGCTTTAAAAGGCGGCCGGCGGGTGCGGCCGGCGTCTTTTGCCCTTTATCGCCAGGGGGTTCTTGTTGCCGGGGAATTTGGCATGGTTGCCGGGCGGGTTTATACATCCTATTCGGGCTACTTTGAGGAAGAAAACACCGGTACGGTTCAGATGATTCTTACGGCCCGCTGGCTGGAAGAAAACGGTTTCGCCTTTTGGGATTTGGGGATGCCCCTGCCCTACAAGCTTACCCTGGGGGCACGGGAGATTGGCCGCAGGGAATTCATTAGGGCTTTTTGGCGGGCGAGGGGGTGAAGTTCATTTTCGCTTCAAGCGCATTTTCCCCGTAATACAAACAGGACGCCCGGGCGCTGCCCCGGCTGGGTGCTAGATGGACGAAACTCCTCACGCGCTTCGCGCCATGTGTCGTTTTACGTTTATTGTCTTAGGGTTACGTTTTCTGCGTATAACATTATCCTGGTCGTCGTTTCGCCATACGCACCGCCGGTGAAGCCGCCCGGCGTCCTGTTTGCGTTATCGGTAAATG
>JAIRLQ010000433.1 GCA_031259345.1 Treponema sp. | reverse complement strand
GGAATCACGTAATGCTCCAGGGCGTCAAAATGGGCCTGATTTCTGAAGAAACGGGTCAAATTGGTGGTAATAGAGTCCAGAAAGCTCTTTAATTCTTCCTTGTCTGTGGATATTATGGCAAAATAATTCTTTACCTCACCAATTCCCTTTTCTCTAAGCCGCTCTTTAAGACGCGATTCCAATATAGACCTGTTGGTAGCGGTAAAATGAATGCCGCTCTCATTGTAAATGAGGGTGCAATATTTTTCAAAATCCGCATCGGAAAAGAAAACTTCTGCCATACTTCAATAGTAAGAAGCTGGAAAGAACCTGTCAAGAGATTGGAAAATTAAACGCCGCTGCCCGAAAACTTGTTCGGACAACCCCCGCTTGGGAAATTCGAAACCGGCTCATTTATTTAGATCTATGGCGACGGAAAGGCACATCTCGTGATCTTTAAAAAGGGAAAACGGAATACAAATTATCCGCGGCTTCTCCGAAGGCCAAATTGCCGAGTGCACCGCACCCTTGACTATAGTAGGAAGAGAAATAATAATCCTGAACGTGTTTTCAAGATCTTTTTTGACATTGCCCGAAATAATATTTACAATTTCACCCACCGCGTCCGCAACGTCGGCGTCCAGGTGTTTGTGTACGGTTCCTGTCAGAATGCCGGCTATTTTGGTTGCAGAGGCGGTCTTTAGAGAAATTACCACTGCCCCTTTTACCTCGCCCGATAAACCGATAATTCCGGAAATGTCCCAGTCTTTCCGGAACTCTTCACGCTCTACAAAAAACACCCTGCCCGGCGTAACTTCCGTTTGGCAAAAATCCCTGAAAACAGCTTGGCAAACTTTGATGAACGGTTGAATGTACTTTTCCATTTTATCCCACAGTTCCTAAAAGTCAGCTTTAAAAGTTTCCGATAACGCTGACAAACGCTAATTAAAAGCGGGCGCCAGCCCTACAAGGCCCTTTACTTCCCTGTCGGCAAAGCGGAGGCCCGCGCCAAAGAAGTAATCCCGGTTGCTCGAAAGGGCATCGGTAATGCCTCCTTTTAGATAAATCCAGTTCCAGGGCTTGTCCGAATCGGGATCGAAGAACGGATACACAGTGATAGAACCGCGTACATTTGGAACCTCGCCGGTTCTGAAATTAAAAAAGTCTCCGGACAGGGCAAGCCAGGGAATGGGCTGTACATCAAGTCCAACGCCGGCGCTGCTTTCCAGAAGGCCGCCCCGGATGGTGAAATAACCAAAACGCCGGGCAATTTCCGCATCTATAGAAACCGTATACCGCGTTTCGGTTATATCTTCGCGGGTAACGACCCCCAGGCCGTCGGTTGTTTCCTTGACCGTGCGGCTTGGGACGCCTTCAGGGGCGGAATTTACGCCAATGCGGTACCAGCGATCTTTTGAACGGGGATCCAGCCTGATGGAAGCGCCGGCCCGCATCTGTTCCGAAATAATATCGTAACGGCCGCTGGCATCTACCTGTATTCCCAGGCCGGCAGCCCTGTCTACAATTTCGCCGGCGGTTGTAACTACCCCGTCAACATTCTGCGCCAGATGGTCAATGCTTATCAGGGCGTTTTTTAGTTTTTCCGCGGCTATTTGGGTTTGCTCCGCTGTGGCAAGAAGGCTGTCGTACAGACGCTCGTCGTTAAGAACCCTGCCCACATTGCCCCGGCCGGATTTTAAATCGTCGGTAATGGAACGTATATTGGCAAGAGATTCCCGAATATCCCGGACCGAGGCATTGATGTCCCCCTGGCCGCTTGAAAGCAGGTCTTCGGTACGTTCGGCAATAATTGCGGCAGACGCCAAAATACGGGAAACATTTTCAAGCTGTTCATCGGCGCTTGAGTCTATTTTCTTTGCCACCGAATTAAAAGTTTCAAGGGAAACTGCCAGCAGCGCCATCTGGTTTTTTTGAAATTCATCCAAAAGCCCGGCAATCTGGCCCCCCAAATTTTGAACCGTGCCCATAAGGGCCCCCATATCCCCGGGATTACGTTCGGTATTGATAAAGCTGCCTGGCGGCAGAATCGGGCTAAGCTCCATTCCCGGATCCAGGGAAAGGACCGAAGTCCCCAAAATGGAATTGGTTTTGCGGGAAATTACCGCATCCTGCCTTATGTCCACGTCTTTTAAAAACCTGATTTTAAGACGGGCCTCGGTGCCGGTAAGCTGGATATCCTGCACTTTGCCCACGATAACCCCGGCAAGATAAACCTTTGAGCGGGTGGAAAGCCCTGTTGCGTCGGCAAGGACCGTTTCATAGGTTCTGGTATTAAAGTCGTTTATCCCATCGGCGGACATGATGATATACACTATGCCCCCGGTAAAAAGAACAATAAAAAACAACGCTATTTTAATGTATTTTGAGACATTCACTTTTCTAACCCGCCAAACGAAATGCGCATAAATTCCTTCACCAAAGCATGCTGTGAACCGGAAATTTCCGCCGGGCTGCCGTCTGCGATAATATACCCCTGATCAAGGAAACAGATTTTATCCGCAATCCTGAATGCCCCGGGAATATCGTGGGTGATCATCACGCAGGTAATATAAAGTTCTTTATTTACCCGGACTACCAAATCGTTGATGGTTTCGGCAAGCACCGGATCCAGCCCTGTTGTCGGCTCATCAAAAAAAAGAACTTCCGGCCGCATAATAAGCGCCCGCGCTACTCCGACCCTTTTCCGCATTCCCCCGGATAATTCATCCGGCCTTTTTAACTCTATACCCGGAAGCTCGATCCATTCAAGGAGTTCCGAAACCCGTTTTTTAATTTCCCCTTTGCTGCTTATGCCCAAAACTTCCCTTAGGGGAAAAGCCAAATTTTCGCCTACATTCATGGAATCGAAAAGGGCTGCGTTTTGAAAGGAATAACCAAAAGATTTTCTGATTTTGCTAAGGTCCCTTTTTCCCAGGGCCGTGAGCTCGGTATTTTTAAACCAGACCTTGCCGCCATCGGGCTTTAACATCCCTATAATGGTTTTAAACAACACACTTTTTCCGGTGCCGCTTTGGCCGATTACCGCGAAAAGGGATTTTTCCGGCACTTCCAGGGTAATGTCTTTTAACACTTCCAGCCTGCCGAATGATTTTTTTAAATTTTTTGTACGTATTATGGGCTGCCTGCCCGCCTGGCCGGCGCCCGGGGATTCTGCCGCGCCGCTCATGAATAAATAACCTGAAGCATCAAGGTTGTTAAAACATAGTCCGCCACCAGGATGGTTACCGAAGAAATCACCACCGCCCTGGTCGCCCCGTCGCCGACCCCTTTGGCCCCCTGGGATGCCTCGAATCCGCAGAAGCAGCAAATAGTCGCCGTAATAATCCCCATGACCACAGATTTGACAAGACCGGTATACACATCCCTGGGGCTTAAAAAATCAAACATATAATCGGTGTAATTTGCCGAATCAACATTGAACAAAAAAATCGCGATAACATAGGCCCCCAGGCTCCCCACTACATTTGCCAGCATGGTCAATGCGGGAAACACAAAAACAGAAGCGGCCACTTTTGGCAGCACAAGATAATGCACAGGGTCTATGGACATGGATTCCAACGCGTCAATCTGTTCGGTCACTTTCATGGTACCCAGTTCCGCCGCCATAGCCGATCCGTTTTTTGCTATCAGCATGAGGGTGGTAATTACCGGCGCAAGTTCCCGGGACAGGGCTATGGCTACGGCAGCCCCCACCCCTACTTCCGCCTGGAACATGGAGAGCATCGAAACCATCTGAAGGGAAAAAATCATCCCGATGGCTCCACCGGAGAGGAATATAATCCAGATTGAGTTGACTCCCAGGTGTTCAATTTCTGCCAGAAAAAGAGAAAAATGAAAGGGCCGCCTAAAAATCGAAGAAGCCAGATCTTTTAAAAAGTAAAAATAGCGGCCGACAAAATCCAGTTTTTTTGCCAGGATTTTAAACATACCCCTATTGTAAACTTAAGCGCCATAATTGACCAGATGGGACAGTTCGCACTATGATATTCAAATGGCTTTGTGGAAGGGAGGGTCTGCAAAAGGGCCCGGCGGAAAAGGGGGCGTCCCCCGAAAAGCTCAAAGGAGGCAGAAGCCCTGGGCTCTTATTTTCTGGACAGCCTTTGTCCTCGTCATTTTTGGGCTTTTCCTTTTGAATAAAAACAGTATCGGCCAAACCCTGGAGAAGACCCAGTTTATAGAACGGATTCTTAACAAACAGGTTTCCGGAACCGGCGCCAACCCTGCCGCGGAAACTGGCCCCGAAGGCCGGACTGACATGCCCGGTGAAAATAAAACTGCCCTGCCCGAAACGCCCGCCACACCGGCAAAGCCGCCCGCTGAAAACGCTAAGCCCGCCGCCCAAGACGCCACACCGGCAAAGCCCGCCGAAAGCGCCAAACCTGCCGCCCAAGACGCCGCACCGGCAAAGCCCGCTGAAAACGCCAAGCCCGCTGCCCAAGACGCCGCACCGGCAAAGCCGCCGGCGGAAACACCGGCATTGCGGGACAGGACACTTTACTTTACCCGGGTTGACAGCGACGGCGTTATACTAAGGGAAAAAGCCCTGCGCAAGTTTCCGGTCTCGGACACGCCCATGGTAGATGCCCTTCGCGCCCTTATTTCGGGCCCGTCCCCTGCGGAAAAAAACAGCGGCCTTTTATCCCTCATCCCCGAAAAAACCAAAATACTTCAGGCTACCGTTCGGGGCAGCACTGCCTACATTTCATTCAGCGAAGACTTTCAGTTTAATGTCTACGGCGTTGAAGGCTATGCCGCGTCCTTAAGGCAGATTGTGTGGACTGTTACGGAATTTCCCAATGTCGCCGATGTGCAGATCCTTATAGAAGGCCGGAGGGTGGATTACCTGGGTGAAGGGATCTGGATAGGAAGCCCGGTAAGCCGGGAAATGCTTTAAGAAGCCGCGCGGAAGGGCGGGGCAATCCCTTACGCCGTCCGCAATGTAAGCGCATTTACTCCGTAATCCAAACAGGGCGCCCGGGCGCATCCCCGGCTGGGTGCTAGATGGTCAAAACTCCTCCCGCGCTTCGCGCCATTTGTTGTGTTACGTTTATTGTCTTAGGGTTACTTTTTCTGCGTATAACATTATCCTGGTCGTCGTTTCGCCATACGCACCGCCGGGGAAGCCGCCCGGCGTCCTGTTTGCGTTGCTGGCAAATGCGGTTGCTTTGTGGTGGGGCGGGAGCGGCCTCCGCCCGGCGTGCTGTTTGCGTTATCGGCAAATGCGCTTGCTTTGAGGTGGGGCAGGAGCGGCACCGCCCGTTACCGGTTATTTACTATGTTTACAGCTTTTCTATTTCTTCAGGGCTTAGGCCGGTGTATTGGGATATTTTTTAACCGGTATATTGTCGGCTTTCATGTTCCGGGCGGCTTCAAGTTTGGTCTCCGCAATCCCTTCGGCTTTACCTTCCGCAATCCCTTCCGCTTTGCCTTTCGTTATGCCCTTCTCTATGCCTTCCGCAAAACT
>JAIRLQ010000417.1 GCA_031259345.1 Treponema sp. | reverse complement strand
ACCGTTCTGCTTTCAAAGCTTCCGGGCATAGGGAAAAAGAGCGCCGGCCGCCTGGCCTATCATATCCTGGATACCGATTCTTCCTACGCCCATTCCCTGGCGGCGGAACTTGCCGGCCTCCACCAGGCAATCCGGCAATGCTCCGTCTGCGGCAGCTATACCGAACAAGACCCCTGCCCCATCTGCCGGGACCCCGGGCGGGACAAAAACATTCTCTGCGTAGTAGAAAAGCCCCAGGACGTGCGCGTAATAGAAGAATCCCGGGAGTACCGGGGGCGTTTTCATGTGCTGGGCGGGCTTATTGCCCCCCTGGAAGGGATGCGCCCGGAAAACCTTTCCATTGGGCGCCTGGCCGAACGCATCGTCAAAGAAGGTATCGGCGAAATAATACTTGCGTTAAACCCAACAATAGAAGGCGACACAACAGCCCTGTACCTTGAACGGTTTTTAAAAGATAAATTTTCCGGCGCCGCCGGCTCAGGCCCGTCCATCGAAATTACCCGCCTGGCATCGGGCCTTCCCGTAGGCGGCGACCTTGAATACACCGACCGGCTGACCCTTTCCCGCAGCTTCCGCGGCCGGGTTAAACTGTAAAACCGCGTGCCTGCCGCGGCAAGCGGCAAACGGCATGTGGATCCAAACAGAAAATAATGGTATTATAAAACCATGAAAAAGTTTGTATTAGCCGCCGCGTCGGCATTGCTTATGCTTTCCTGCGAATCAAGGCGCTTCCAGGGCACCGCCGGGATTCCGGACAGTTCCAATCAAGACATTCCCCGCTCCGAGTCCGGCGATTCCGTTTTTGGGGACGGAGTCTTTGCCCGCATCACCACATCGCGGGGAGACATAGTGGTACGGCTTGAATACAAAAAAGCCCCCATGACAGTCTGTAACTTTGCCGCCCTGGCAGAAGGCAAAATGACAAGAGCCGGAAACAAACCCTTTTACGACGGCCTTACCTTTCACCGGGTTATCTCAAAGACCAATGGCGACGAGCAGGATTTTATGATTCAGGGCGGCGATCCTTTGGGCAACGGCTCGGGCGGCCCGGGCTATCAGTTCCCCGACGAGTTTGATCCCTCCCTGACACATTCCGCCCCGGGGGTGCTTTCCATGGCAAACGCCGGCCCCGGCACAAACGGCAGCCAGTTCTTCATCACCCTTGTTCCAACCCCCTGGCTGGACAACCGCCACACCGTGTTTGGCAAAGTCGTACAAGGCTTGAGCGTCGTAAACTCCATTAAACAAGGCGACAAAATTGAAAAAATATCCATTATAAGAAACGGAAGCGAAGCAAACACGTTTAAGGCCGACCAGGACGCTTTCGACGGCCTTGTACGCAATGCCGCCGCCGCAGACGAAGCATCGGCCAGGCGCAGCCGCGACGAAGCCCTGGCGGAGATTGAACGGAAATACCCCAATGCCAAAACAAGCCCCTCGGGATTGCGCTTCATCATTCAAAAAGAAGGAAAAGGCCAAAAACCCGCCGCCGGACAAACCGCCACTGTCAGATACAAAGGGATGTTCCTTTCCGGGGAAGTTTTTGACGACTCAAACCTTCGGGACGGAACAACGGACTTTCCCCTGGGTGTAAAAAAAATTATTCCCGGCATGGACGAAACCCTTTTGGACATGCTCCCCGGCGAAAAGCGCACGGTAATTATTCCGCCGGAACTTGCCTACGGACAGCGCGGCGCAGGCAACGGCGCTATCCCGCCCAACAGCTTTCTCGTCTTTGAGCTGGAATTAGCGGGAATTAAATAGAGAAGCTTCCCCAAAACCCCGGGGTATCGGACAAGTCCATTGGCAAAATGAGCACTCTTCTAGTATTATTATCACATGGGACAAGAAACCGAAAATATCCTTGGAAGAAAAATCTTTTTTCTCTATCCCCAGGCTATAGTTCAAAACAATATAATAGCAGAGCTTATACAACAGGAATTTGAAACCTACATCATAAGGGACGAAAAAAAACTCAGGCGGCTTTTTAAAAAATATCCCGATTCCATTGTCTTTGTAAACCTGTACGACGGGATAGCCGAAAAAGACTGGGAAGCGTGGATTCGCGGCGTAATGGCGGATACGGAACTGGCGGGGGTAGATATAGGGATAGTGGTCTGTGGAGATGACGAAGCGTTAAGGCGAAAATACCTCTCCAATGTTAAAGTCCGCTGCGGCTATACGGTAGTAAAGACCGACATAAACCTTTGCATCAGGCAGCTTATGGATATACTGAAGGACGCCAATGCCAAAGGGCGGCGCAAGTATATCCGGGCGAACACCTCGCAGGAAAGCAACATTACGGTAAACCTGCCGGTCCGCGGAACCTTTATCACCGGGACAATCCTGGCTATCAGCGTGGCCGGTTTTTCCTGCGTCTTCCAGGACGATCCCGGGCTGACAAAGAACTCGTTGTTTCAGGATCTGCAGCTTAAACTCCAGTCCGTACTTATCAAAGCCGAAGGGATCGTTTTTGGCGCCAGAGAGGATGGTGAAAAAAAAGCCTATGTGCTTCTTTTTACCAAACGCATGGACCCCGACGCCCGGGCGCGTATCCGCAAATTTATCCAGTCTAACCTACAGGCCAAAATATACGCTGAGTTAAACTAGCACTTTGTTACGCTTGCAGGGTTTTATGTCGCTTTGCCATGCAAGCGCATTTACTCCGTAATCCAAACAGGACGCCCGGGCGCATCCCCGGCTGGGTGCTAGATGGACGAAGCTCCTCCCGCGCTTCGCGCCGTTTGTTGTTTTACGTTTATTGTCTTAGGGTTACGTTTTCTGCGTATAACATGGTCCTGGTCGTCGTTTCGCCATACGCACCGCCGGTGAAGCCGCCCGGCGTCCTGTTTGCGTTATCGGCAAA
>JAIRLQ010000414.1 GCA_031259345.1 Treponema sp. | reverse complement strand
CCCTTGGTCTGGGATAGAAAAATATTTATAATCGAGACCATTACTACCGTCGATATAAAGTGCGGCAGATATACCGTAGTCTGCAGTATCTTCCTGCGGGTTTTGTCTTGGATCTGATTTATCACCAGGGCAAGAAAGATGGGCATAGGGAAACCGAACACGATACCGGCAAATGCTATAAAAAAGGTATTGCGAAGAGTTTCTTTGAAAAGGTAGCTCTGGAAATACTGTTTGAAATATTTCAGCCCCGCCCAGGCGCCGCCGGTGAGTCCTTTGGCGAAATTGTAATCCCTGAAGGCAAGCTGGATCCCGTACATGGGGAGGTAATTGAAAAGCAGGATATACAGCAATGCCGGAAACACCATTATCCAAAGCTGGATATCGCCCAGATAATTTCCGGGCTTCTTCATTTTGTTCATTATCGGTCCTTAAAAGAGGTGTGTGCTTTTTACGAATGTAATACCAAGGCTGCCCATAAAACAAGTTGCTTTATGGGCAGATACGGTTTAATTCAGCGATTTGAGATATGCTTCGAAGGCCTTCTGGCGGATCTCAATGTTCTTATTGAGCCCGGCATCAAAGGCGGATTTAATATAATCATTCCACTCGGCGTCAATACTACCCTCCCCGACAAGCCACGCGGCCCAACGGCTTTTGATAGTGCCAAGGCTTGTTTCGTTCAACGCCAGGGTCTGGTTGTCCTCGGCGGAATAGCGCATAAGCCCTTCGGGATAGAAGTTGCTTTGGTTGTACAAGTCAAGCTGCGCCTCGTAGGGCGCCCTGCTGACGGAAGTCCCCAGGGTTTCCGCATCAGGAGTCAGTTTAAAATAATCCGCCACATACGCGGGGGCGTTCTGATGAAAACTATTGGTCCATTTCCATGTTCCCGGAGTGATCTGGCTGTCCTGGGGAGGCAGCACCGTATAGCTGCCGTCGCCGTTATCCCGTATACAGTTGTCTACATCGTTCATGCCGCCCCAGAGAACCTGGATACTAATGACCGGATCGAGAAACTGATCAATAAAACGCACGGCCGCTTCCTTGTTTCTGCTTTTCGCGCTTAACGCCCACCGGGAACCGAGGTATCTGGCTCTGAAAGTATCGTTGTTATACATAACCGGTGTGCCCTGATTTGCCGAATACTTAAGAGGCGGCAAGGGGATATATTCAGACTCCAGCACACCGACACGGTCGCTTGCGGCATAACCCCAGGTAAAACCCACCTTTGAAGTCTTGCCGTCGTTTCTGGAAAAGGACTGGTACTGGGAATAATCCTGGGTTACCGTTTCTTTGTTGATAAGCCCTTCGGCATAGAGATCGCGCAGGAAGATCATCAGAGTCTTGTAACGCTCGTCGAAGAAGTAGTTCTTTATCTTGCCGTCTTCCACAAAATAACCCGCTTCGGTATAGTTGGAAAAAGGCAGGCCCAGAGCGCCCAGCAGGTATTTCGGACAATTCCGGTCAATGTAGGAGAAATCCATGGGTACCTCGTCGTTCCGGTCGCCGTTACCGTTGGCGTCCTGATCCCTAAAGGCCCGTAGCACATCCCGAAGCTCGTCCCAGGTTGCGGGAACCTTTTTACCCACATTGTCAAGCCATTTCTTGTTGATAAACATGACCCGCGCAATGCTGGTCTGAGTCGAGTTGTACTGCGGAAGGCTATAGATCTTGCCATCCAGTTGGGTTGCCATCAGCCTGGCATCGGGCTTTTCGGAAAAGAATTTTTTGATATTCGGGCCGTGGGATTCGATCAGGGAACTTAGTTCCGCGAAAAGCCCGTTGTAAATCGCAAAATCAGAATCACTCGTGCCGTTGAATATCATATCCGGAATATCCCCGGAGGCAAAAAGAGCCGCCTTTTTGTCATTCCAGCCCGTACTGATCTGCTCCCAGACAACGGAAACATTCGCCGTTTTTTGAAGATCATTGAGCCACTGCATGGTATTCAGATCTTTGGTCAAGTCATGGGTAACGGCAATGGCGCTGAGCTTTACCTCTCCTCCGCTTGAGCTTTGACTACCCTGCCGGCCTCCCGCAAAAACAAAAGATCCCGCAACAATCAGCGTTACACTGACCAGTAAAAAGCGTTTCATAAGTATCCTCCGCAAATGATATGTTACCGCCCAACACGGTGGTGGACAGAGGATAAACGATGCACAAGCCCGGGTAAACGGAAATTTTTTCAAAAAGGTGCGGTTTTTTCGGTTTTAAGCTTTTCCCTTCATGCGGCGCCATTCGCCGGGAGAAAGGCCGGTAATTTCCTTGAAGACCTTCTGAAAATATTTGACATCCCGGTATCCCGAATATTCCGCCACTTCATAAATCAGGTATCTGCCGGTTTCAAGCAGTTCCTTGGCCTTTCCTATTCTAAGGCGGTTGAGATATTCATTAAAACGGAACCCGGTATGTTCCCGGAATTTTTCCGAAAACCAGGTATAGTTGGCCGACACCTGGTTGGCAACCATAGCCATAGTAATGTCTTCGGTGAAATGCCGTTTCAGCCAGGGCAGGGCTTTCCTGACAAGGGCGTGATGGGGACGTTCTTTGCCGATGGTGACATGCAGATAAATAATAAAATCAAAGAAATTCTTCTTCCATTCTCCTATGTCACGGCAGCGTTCCGGCGTTTCAAGCATACTTCTTTTTGAGGTAAGATAACTATCCCGGTTTATATAATCCCAGTATACCGATGTCAATTCAGAGAAAAACAGGCTGGAAAGGAAATGGAAATACTCGCCGCGGTTTTCTTCCGGTATCGTCTCAAGCAAAAAGAATTCATCCAGGCTTCGCTTTATCACATCCGGTTCCACAATACCCATGATTCCGGCCAGTTTTTGCAGTCCCTCTCTTATACGGCTGCAATCCAGAGGACGCGCCGGTTTGAGGTATGCATAGAATCCCGGTTTTCCCAGGAGCATATAATTCCACATGGCAATCCGCGTCTGCCGCCGGGCCTCTGCCAGGCCGAGGAAGCTGATACATTTGCCGCTCAGGGCCGCGCAAATACCTTCACCCCCAAAGTCAACGGTATCCTTGAGCCGGTTTTTTTCATGTTCGCCCATCAATAAAAGAACGCCGCTTTCTTTTTGGATGATGGTGAAAAAAAGAGAATCCCATTTCCCCGCCCAGGCGTCTACCACAGGGCTTATATTTCCGCCCGAAGGGGAAAAAACAAAACCCAGATAAACCGGCTCCTCCGGAGAAATTTTCAGGGGGTACCTGTCTTTATAATGCCTGCCTTCTTCAAGAAATTCCCTGACGTATCTTTCCACAAGGATCCTGCGGTTTTCCTCGGCGGCCCCCAGGGCTTTTGAAACCGTTGAAATTAATTCCGTTCTGTCTATGGGCTTGAGAATGTAGGAAACCGCCCCGTATGTTATAGCCTTCTGGGCATAGGAAAAATCATCGTACCCGCTCAGTACGATAATACGCGGCCTTGTCCCGCCTTTTTCTTCCGCTATGGCAGACATAAGCCGGATACCGTCCATTTTTGGCATACGTATGTCCGTGATGATCAGATCAGGGTTCCGTTCCCGTATAAGATTCAGCGCCTCTTCGCCGTTTTTTGCCTCAGAAAAAATAATATGCCCGATAGACTCGGAAAGAATTTTCCTGATTCCGGCGCGTATGGCACTTTCATCATCCACGATTATAACGGACTGCATTGCGTTTCCTTGACTGATACCAGGGGAACCGGCACACTTACGGTGGTACCCTGGCCGGGAATGCTGACAATACGCAGTCTCCATTCCGG
>JAIRLQ010000408.1 GCA_031259345.1 Treponema sp. | reverse complement strand
AACGCCTGTTTCACGCCGTTGGGGACGGCCGCTTCATCGTGGACGGGGAAAAAATCAGCCACCGGAGAATCATGGCGGCGAAAGTGCCGGAGGGGGTGTAGGCCGGAGACGATTTTCCGGGTCCGGCTTCGGACAGACAGGCCGCATTAGCGGCGCTCCACATAGATTCGCTGTTGTACCATCAGACGCTTCCCCCCGCATTTAAGAACCGTGGTATGCCTGTTCCTGTCCCGGTCAACGGAAATAAAAGCGGGACAGTTGACACATTCCCACGTGCCGACCGGAATATCCCTTTCCCTGCTGAAAGGGCAGTTCAAGCCGTTACGGTACTCAAATATCCAGATACCGTCTTCCGCTGAAAAACGTACAACACCCATGGATTAAGTATAATGGAAACGGAAGCGCTTTGCCGTCCTTACGGCCCTGCCATGCCGGAACATAGGCTCCGGCTGCCTTCCAGGCCGCTTGCATATTTCATATATACCCATGTATAGTAGCTGCAATGGAGGTATAGTATGGCATTGACCATTACTTCGGCTTTCCGGCTCAGGAACAAACTGAAGGAAAAAATCAGCAAATTGACATCCCTGACCGGCAGCGCGGATATAACAAAACCGGCGGGCAAAGAAGAAAACACGGTTGTTTTTGACGGGAAAACTTTCAAAGAAACCATCACCGCGGTGAGCCTTCTTATGGCAACCCTGCGGGATTTCAATCTGGCCATTGAAAAAGCCAATGCGGTCAACAAGGAAGACCTGATTACCCTGGAAAGCCTGAAAGCGGAAATTGCCTTTTACGAGTCCCTGGCGGGAAAATTCCGCCGGGTGGAAAAATACTCCTACGAATACAACCCCGCGGGCGGCAGGGATAAAATTGATCTTGAGCCCGTTCTGGATCAAAAGACCATTGTTTCACGCCTTGATGAACTGAAAAAGAACAAAGATGAAATTGAGGAACGGCTTGCCAATTCAAATTTCAAAACTATTGTGGAATTTGATTTGGCCCGTATCAATAAGCTTTTGTAGAAACATGGGGAAGGGAAAGGAGGCCGCTTTGGCGGTCAGCCGGTCCGGCCAATTGGGAGCATCGCCTATAGAGTCTTGAAAACTCTTCGCGACCGAAAATCGCAATAGCCTTGGGAGCTATCGTCCGGTCAAAACTTATATGTTACGATGGTATCAGGAGCAGGCCCGGACTAATGTTTTTAACGTTTCAACGTTTTAACCTTTACTTTGATGCGCTTAATTTTAATGGAAGTATTTCCGGCCGGGCGTTTCCCTTCCCCTTTACAGAGGCCCTATCTGTTCGTCTTCCTTGCCCTGATCCACCAGGTAATATTCAACCTGATCATTAACGGAACCAAAATCAAATTCTCCCTGTTCATAATGGGCAATGGCGTTGGTTTTCTTCTGTTTTGTCATTAATTCAAAGACTTCGCGTTTGTAGCGGCTGTCGGGGGTCTCCAAAAGATGGGGGCCTTTGCTTTCAAGAACATACACCAGTTCCAGCTTGCCGTCATCTTTTTTCTTGGCCGCCAAAAAGTCGGGGTAAATTTTATGTTCCCGCCAGCCTTGAATGGAATACCATTGCCGGTTGACTTTGTTCCTGAACCACCAGATTATTCTTTCCTGCCGGTCAAGGATCTGCCCTACTTTTTGTTCAAAGGAATTCATGGCGCTTATGTCAACATCGTCAAAGAGATAGTACTTGTAGGGATTGGGGAGCCGGCCAACAGAAATGGTTTCCGTTTCAGGAATTGTAAAACCTGTTTCTTCATCACAGGAAACGGCAAGCACCAGTTTTTTTGATTGGAGATAATCCTGAAAAAGCGCGTTTTCACATTCCACCTTGCTGTTTTCCAGGCGTTTACACAGGTATGCGGCTATATACCCAAATTTTTGGGACAGATCGTTTTGCTTGAGGAGCTTTTTCAACGCCGCGAGATGAGTCTCCGCCAAGGTGCGGGCCAAAAAAGCGTTTTCCACGATTTCAGCGTAACGCCGGGTCAAATAGCCGATGTTTACCCCGGTGATTGTTTCTATTTCTATTGTTTTATTAACATATTCCACCTTGCTTTCGTCATTAAGCCCCACAGCCAGCGTTGTACGGTCATTGGTTTCAGCGCTAAAGGTGGCTTGCATTTTTTCAATAAATCTTTTATTTACTTTTAAAGCTGAATAATCGAGATAGGGCTTTATATCATGGGCATAAGAAAATTTCCTCCTTGTTCCTGAATTACCGCCGGTATTTACCATGACCCATACGGGTAAAGAGAATGACGAGGCATAACTTTTTTTGTATTCTTTTCTGATGTGAACTTCCTTTGGTTTTGTTTCCCCGCCGCTTCCCCCAATGGTTATCCGGGACACAAGGTCTTCCAGCCCTTCGTTCCTGAAACCGGACTCTACATTTTTAAGAATATTTGCCGTATCGCCTTTGGTAAAATATACATAACTTTCATCAAGGGCCGTAACGCCGGTTTTTTGGGCGTTTGGCTGGCGGAGTATACGGCCCACAAGCTGGGTAACCGCGGTGTTGGAATTGACATTGGGGATTATGCCAAGGAGATACGCGAAAGAACAATCCCACCCTTCACGGAGCGCCTCTTTAGTGATGATATACCGGACTTCACAATCGAGGGAAAAAAGATTCACGTCTTCTATGTCGTTCTGGGCGCTGGATTTTATGGCTATTTCTTCGGGGTTGATTTTGAGGCTTTGGAGGTATTCTTTGACATCCTGACTATGCACAAAACCTTTGCCCCGCTGATCCTTTCCGGTTCGTTCTACCTGAATAAGCGCCATCGGCCTGATATAAATTCCGGTATTTTGTTTATAGCTTACCGCCCGTTTTTCCAGTTTATTCCGGTGGGCCGTAATTTCTTTTAACATGGCCTGCCAATCGTTTTCCTGCTTGCTTCCCGGCGGTATTATGTGCATATCCAGTTTAACCATTTC
>JAIRLQ010000406.1 GCA_031259345.1 Treponema sp. | reverse complement strand
ATACGGAGCATATTCGCCTGAATACGGAGCATATTCGCCTGAATACGGAACGTATTCGCCTGAATACGGAGCATATTCGCCTAACCGCGGGACGTATTCGCCTGAACGCGGGGCATATTCATCTGAACGCGGAACGTATTCGCCTAACCGCGGGACGCATTCACCTGAATACGGGGCGTTTTATCTTCAGAATGGGGGAAAAGGGCAAAAAAATGGATGTTTTGGGGTTTTGAACGGCAGGCATCAGGCCCGGGGTTTGGCCGTAATATGAGCCGGCGGGGGCCGCAGGGCGTTTTCTGTCTGCAGGTTTGCCGTCCGCAGGCAAAAAACATCCCCTAAATGCCTAGGCGAAGAATTGTATGCCTTACGGGTACCTGCCCGTAATTGCCGGAAAAGCGACCGGTATGAAGAGCGCAAGGGATTGGAGGGGTGCGCAGCAGCCACGGCGCGCCGCGCCGGGGCCGGAGCGGCAGCGGAGCCCCGCAAAGCCCGGTTTCCGGCGCCTGCGCCGGAAATGCGCCCATGGTGTCCTGAAAGATCTTTAGGGGTACAAAATTGCCGTGCGGCGTTGCGCGCGTGTTGACAGTGTCGAAGTTTCGTCCATATAATAATTTTCTATAATAACGGAGGCTTTTTCAAAATCCGGCATTTTGAAAAAGGTTCAACGGGGAGTTTTCATGCTGGAAATGCGTGGTATTTCAAAAAAGTTTGCCGCGGTGGTAGCCTTACGGGAGGCTTCTCTCTCGGTTAAGGGCGGCGAAATCATGGCCCTTCTGGGGGCTAATGGTTCGGGAAAGTCCACGCTGATGAAGGTGCTCTCCGGCCTGGTGAACCCGGACAAAGGGACGGTTATCTACCAGGGGAAGGAGCTCCGCATTCATTCTGCGGCTGCTTCCAAAGCCCTTAGAATCGCGGCGGCTTACCAGGATTTAAGCCTGGTTCCGGCAATGAATGTTATTGACAACATTGTCATGGGTATCGAGCCCAAAAACGCCCTGGGTATCATCAATAAAAAAGCGGCGCGGAGCTTTGCCCTTTCCTGGATGGAAAAGTTTAAAATTGAGTGCAATCCCGAAACCTTAACCCAGAGCCTCCCCCCCTCTACCCAAAGCATGATCGAAATTGCCAAGGCTGTTGCCTCAGATCCCAGGCTGCTTATCCTGGATGAGGCTACCGCGTCCCTTCATTCGGACGAGGTTACTGTCCTTTTTGATATTTTAAAAGGGCTTAAGGATTCAGGGGTGGCCATCATCATGGTAACCCACAGGATGAACGAAATATACCGGATTTGCGACCGCTGTACCATTCTTAGGGGCGGCGAGACTGTCGCGTCCGGCCTGGTAAAAGAGATGGATCTTAATACCGTTGTCTACCACATGACGGGCAAAAAGCCCGATGTGGCGCTGGCAGCGCCCACGGCCCGTTCCCCGCACAAGGCGGACGGGAAGGCCTTGCTGGAGGTAAAGGACTTGGGCCTTTCGGGCAGGTTAAAGGGTATAAACTTTCACGCGTACGCCGGGGAAATAGTGGGTATCGGGGGGCTGGACGGCCAGGGCCAGCAGGAGTTTTTAAGGGCGATTCTTGGGGATGTAAAATACGAGAGCGGGGACATTATCCTTAAAGGGAAAAAAACAAAATTCCGTCAGCCTGCCGATGCGGTTAAGCGTAACATGGGTTTTATTTCCGGGGATCGCAACAAGGAATCGGTTTTTCCTATACGGACTGTATCGGAAAACCTGTACGCGGGGGCTGTTACCCACGGCGCGGCGTTTGCCTTTCTCCCGCCTCAAAAGGTGGACGGCTTTTCCCTGGAGGCGGTAAAAAAATACAATATCGTAGCGGGGGGTCTTAATAATCCCGCGTCTTCTCTTTCCGGCGGGAATCAGCAAAAACTGGTTGTCGGCCGCTGGATGGCGATTGCCCCGGATCTTCTGCTTTTAGATGATCCTACCAAGGGGGTCGATATAAGTACCCGCCAGGAAATTCACCGTATACTAAAAGAGCGCGCTTCCGGAGGGCTGTGCGCTTTATATAGTTCAAGCGACAATGAGGAGCTTTTGGAAATATCCGACAGGATTTATGTGTTCTACGAGGGCCGCCTAAGCGCGGAGCTTAGGGGAGAAGACCGGACCGAAGAAAAGCTGGTTGCGGCTATGTTCGGCCTGGCCGGCGGGAACGGGGGGGGAAAGGAATGATGTCCTTTGCCGAGAATTTACGGGACAGGTTTCGTAAGCTTCAGCGTTCGCCTGCCTATACGGGGCTGGTGCTTTTTGCCATTGTATTTGTCATCAATATAATTGTACAAACCCCTGGGCGCTTTTTCACTGTCCGCAACATCGCTTTGATCTTCACAAAAAACACCCCTCTGGCGCTGGTAACTATGGGCCAGCTTGTGCTGATGCTTCTGGGGATCATCGACATTTCCATTGGGGTGCAGATGTCATTTGTTAATGTGGTGGCGGTGATGCTTCCGGCCTACATTCCCGGTCTTCCCCTGCCGGCGGCCTGGGCTGCGGCTTTTGCGGCGGCTATTGTTATTTCCCTTACCCACGGCGCCGTGGTGGCGGTGCTGCGTATTCCGCCGCTCTTAACCAGCTTTTGCATGATCTACATCGTAAAGGGGATAAATCTTCTTATTATGCCAAAGCCCCAGGGTAAGGTGCCGGAGATTATTTACCGCAGTTACGATGCCAATTTGCTGGGTTTTATTCCGGTTTCGGCGCTGATAGTGCTTTTTTGTTATCTCATTTGGGCTTACGTGCGGCGCACGCCTACCATGAAGCATGTGTACGCCGCGGGCGGAAATGAGCGCAATGCCTATGCCAACGGCATTAACACCACTGTGGCGAAGCTTAAGATGTACGTTCTTGAGGGTGTGTATGTGGCGATGGCGGGTTTCTGCCTTACTGCCATGAGCGCTGCGGGGAATCCCATCATGGGGGAAAGTTACGGGCTCAGAAGTATTTCCGCCTGCATTTTGGGGGGTGTCTCACTGGCCGGCGGCTGGGGAACTATGGCGTGCGCCCTTTTCGGTTCGGGCTTTTTGGTACTTATCCAGAACTCGGTGTTCCAGCTTTTCAACTTGCTCCCCAGGCTTATACCCGGTTTTATTGCCACGTCCTACTGGCAGAACCTGGTGTCGGACAGCATCATTCTTTTGGGTCTGGTGGCGACGGTGTTCACCAACAAAGCCCAGGCCAAGGCCCTTAAGGAAGGGTTTGTTAAACAAATGGGGCGATTTCAAAATGTCAAATTTTGAAATCTCAAGTTTAGATTTAAAGGAGTTTCGCCGATGCGGCACAACAAAGTTAACGGCGCCGGGATCAATGGAATGACCCTGGGCGGGAATATAAAGCGTTTTGCCACTACCAATCAGATTGGCATGGCGCTTATCCTTTCGGTTTTGCTGTTTTTGACCAACGTGATACTCCAGCCCCGTTCCCTTAATATAAATGCCTTTGGCGCCATATTCTCCATGACTATCATGCTAACCCTGGCATCCGCGGGGCAGACCCTGATAATCATTTCGGGGGGCGGCGGCATAGATCTTTCGGTGGGTTCCATCATGTCCCTCACCGGTCTTATGACTGTGGGAATTATGAACGGCCGGGAAGGGTTTTTTTTCCAGACCCTGATCATGTCCATAGTCATTGGGGCCGCGGCGGGGCTGGTGAATGGCGCCGGGGTGGCAAAGATAGGTCTTCCGCCGATGATTGTTACGCTGTGCGTGTCCAATGTGATAACCCGTCTTCAATATGTTTTTACCGAGGGCAAGCCGTCCGGCACTGCAAGTCCCTGGTTTACCAGGAGCATGACCCACAGGCTTGGCGGGATTATCCCTACCAGTATTTTTTACGGGCTGGCTGTTTTTCTTACGATTTTCTTTTTGCTGAACCGGAGCCGTTACGGTATGCGTCTCTATTTAACGGGGAATAACGAGCGGGCTTCGTTTTTAAGCGGCGTCCGCACCGTGCGGGTTAAAATAATGGCCTATGTGTTTGGCGGTATTTTCGCCGGTATCGCGGGTTTTTTGGGCGCGGGTTACATGAATTTTGTCAAATGCCAGACTTTTGACTCTTTTACGATGAAGTCCATTATCGCCGTAGTTATAGGCGGCGCCCTTCTTACCGGGGGTAAAGGCTCTTATCTGGGTACCTTGGCCGGGACCCTGCTCATCACGGTTCTTACCAACACCCTTGCGGTATTTAACATGACTCAGTCCACCAGCGACATGGTGATGGGTATAGTGCTTATTGGCCTCCTGGCCCTTTATAACCGCTCTGCCCCGGTAAGGCAATAGACTTGTTCAATAACCCGGTTGGTTATTGAACAAGTCTTCGCAAAATGCTCCGCATTTTGCTGTTTTTAGCGGTTGTTGTTCAGAAACTGAGGTTTCTGAACAACCCTAATAAAAAAGTTGACACGTTCCATTTTTCGCGCTTATAATGGCTATATGTATGCCCTTTTCCGGGCAGCAAGTTTTTAAATCACTTAGGAGGAACTATGAAGAAAACAGTATGTGTCATGATGGCAGTTATCGCCGGCCTGATGCTTCTGGCGGCTCCCGTTATGGCGGGCGGCGGAGGCCAGCAGTCAAGCGGCGGCGCGGCGGCAGCGCCAAAAACCAGCGGCTTCAAAGTAGCAAGCCACAACGCGGTTCTCGAGGGCAACGCCTACCGCGTCGTTTACGAGGATCAGATGACCGAGCAGGTTAAAAGCCTTCAGGCTCAGGGGATCATTGGTCAGTACGCTACTTTTATCGCCAATAACGATCCCGCGGTGGAAAGCCAGAACATTGAACAGACTATCAACGAAGGCTATGACATCATTATGGTTAACCCCATTGCAGCCACCGGCCTTGACCCCATTATCGACAAAGCCGTCGCCGCGGGAATCACCTATATCAACGCCGACTGCGAATACGATTCCCCAAAGATTCTCAACGTTGTTGTGGATCAAAAGGAATGGGCGCACATTCAGAGCCAGTTTGTTATTAAAACCCTTGGATCCGGAAAAAAAGTAATTCAATTTAACGGTATCGACGG
>JAIRLQ010000374.1 GCA_031259345.1 Treponema sp. | reverse complement strand
TTTCCACAAGGGAGGATACAAATAATGATCCGGTCAAACGCGCTGCCCCGGTTTTTCCTTTTTCTTCTGGCTCTGTTTCTTGTGGCGCCTTTGCTGATCGTTGTTATTTATTCTTTTGTTACCGGTTGGGCAGGGCTTGCCCCTTCGGGATTCACCCTGGAGTATTACACTCAGGTGTTTAACGATGTACGTTTCTGGCCTTCCGTATTCCGTGCCCTTGTTATCGCCATAGCGCCTATTTTTATCAGCGGCTTTTTTGTTATTCTTGCCCTGTATTCGTCGATACTCTATTTCCCCAAACTGGATAAATACATACAAAGCATCTGTATGCTGCCCCACACGGTTAACGGGGTTATTCTTGCCATATCGGCCCTTACCCTATACGCGGGAAGCCCCACGCCCTTTGCGAACCGTATAGTTATGCTCACGTTTGTCTACTGCATTATCATACTGCCCTTTGTCTATCAGGGTATAAGAAACAATCTCCACGGGGTAAATATACGCCAGCTTATCGAGGCTGCGGAACTACTCGGCGCCGGGAAGCTCCATGCCTTCATCCGCATTGTGGTTCCCAACATAGTCTCCGGTATTCTCGTTGCTGCCCTTTTGGGGATATCCCGAATCTTCACCGATTATGTGGTAATAAAGATAGTAGCGGGAAGCCGGTATATGACACCCCAGCAGCTTCTCTACAACTACCGGGATAAACCGGGTCAGTTTATCAGCGTCATTATATTGATTACTTTTCTTTTTATTCTGTTTATCGCGTGGACGGCCTACTACCTGCAGACCCGGGGGACACGGAAACCGGCAGTGCGCATTTATGGAGAACTAAACGATGGCTTATATTGAGTTGGAAAACATCGAGAAGAAATTCGACGAACATACCTATGCCTTGCGGGGAGTATCGTTAAGCGTTGAAAAGGGAGAATTGGTGACCCTGCTGGGACCGTCAGGCTGTGGGAAAAGCACCCTGCTCCGCTGCCTCGCCGGTCTTGAGCCGGTAACCGGCGGGAAGATATACCTAGACAACTATGACATAACGAACCTTTCCCCAAAGCGGCGGGAGATAGGGATGGTGTTTCAGCAGTACAGCCTCTTCCCGAATATGACCGTAGAGCAAAATGTGGGTTTTGGTCTTAAGATCAAAAAGATGGCAAAAAAACATATTCGTGAGAAAGTACGGGCCATGCTGGATATGGTACGGCTTTCAGAAAAACCGGGCCAATACCCGAATGAACTTTCAGGCGGCCAGCAGCAGCGGGTAGCCCTGGCGCGGGCCCTTATAATGGAGCCAAAAGTTCTGCTTCTTGATGAGCCCATGAGCGCCATTGACGCGCTGCTCCGGCGGAATCTCCAAGCCGAAATCCGGCGCATCCAGCGTAGCCTGAAAATAACTACTATTTTTGTTACTCACGATCAGGACGAAGCGATGGTCATGTCCGATAAGATACACCTCTTTAATATGGGGATCGTCGAACAGTCGGGCGTTCCCACCGAGCTTTATACCAAGCCCAAGACTAAGTTTGCGGCGTCCTTTATCGGGCATTATAACATTGTTGCGGCCAAAGATTTTAATGCGGTTTGTGGCCGGCGTTTTGAGGGTGAACATATTGCCATACGCCCGGAGGTAATCGGTATATCCGGGTTTTCCGGCGGCGGGGATGATATACAGCTTAAAGGAACGGTAAAGGGAAGCATCCCCCACGGGAACGTGCTGCGATATACAGTAGACTGCGGTGCCGTTCATCTTGAGGCGGATGTGTTGTATGACACCTCGTGTCTTTTCAACGAAAACCAGGAAGTCTACCTGTCCTTTCCGGGGGAACAGGTACTGCTCCTGGAATAAAGATAGGGAGATCCCTTATGTTTGCGCTTTCTTCCGACTACAATGGCGAAAGCAGAAATACGGAAAAGATCCGGCGGATTCTTTCAGCTATTGCCGGGGCGGGCTTTAGCCATGTTCACTGGTGCTATGAATGGAAAGGCCCCTATCTCTATTCCTCCCACGAAATGCGGCAGATTAAGGAGTGGCTGGGTGAACTGGGCCTGAAAGCCAAGGGAATACACGGATCCTGCGGAGAAATCAGGTTCAAACACACAACACCCCGGAAATTTGAGTGGGAAAGGGAAAACTTGAAGGATTATGTTTCCTCAAACGAGTATAACCGTTTGGCCGGAGTGGAACTTGTCAAAAACCGGATCGATCTGGCCGGAGAATTAGAAACCGGGGAAATAGTGCTGCACCTTCCGTTGCCTTACCGGATATTTGAAAAGCACTCTTCTTTTAAAGAAGAATTCTATACCGCCGCCTGTAAGTCTTTTGATGAACTTAAAGATTACTCTCTTGAAAAGGGGGTGCGGATCTGTATCGAAAACCTTCCCGATTGCCCGGAACGTTGCCAGACAGAGATGTTTGACCGCCTTTTCGACCGTTACGACAGGACCTATATGGGGTTCTGTTTTGACACGGGCCACGGGAATATGAGTTCCCGGGACTGCCTCTATTTCGCCCGGCGCTACACGGACAGGATGTTTATCGTACACATCCACGACAACCACGGAAGCAGCGATGAACACCTTATCCCCTTTGAGGGGACCTTTAACTGGGAAGGCTTTGCGGAACTCCTGGTAAAGTCGCCCTACAAACTACCCTGTCTTTTTGAAGTCAATATACGGGGTACCGATGAAAATCTTTTTTTCAAAAAGGTCCTTGAAGCAGGCCGGAAATTCCAGGCCATAACAGAACGGTTTACATAAAACGCGGTTTCGTAAGGCTTTAGCCTGAAAAACTGCAATAGCCAAAGGCTACAGCCTGTCAAAACTAACCGGGTTTTGAAACAGGTTCAACTGTTAAAAAAAGAATTGAAACACTTGGCGCTTCGTATAACAAAGCTGTCAAATTATTCAATTTTTTGTTTGTGGAGGCCGCCTCCGGCAATTACTTCCCATTGGCTGACGAGCATTCCCGCAAGCATCAACGCAAAACCCACAACAGTTGTCCACTCCGGAATATTGTCAGAAATGAGGGCGCCCCCCAATGCGGCAAAGCTCCCTTCAAGACAGAGTATGATGGTGGCGTGGGCCGGGGGCGCGTCTTTCTGGGCGACTACCTGTAAAGTGTAGGCAATGCCTACGGAACCAAAGCCGCCGTAGAGTATAGGGATAAGGGCGCCCGACACTTGGGCAAAGGGGATTCCGCCGCCTTTAAGACCTTCAATCAGGGCGGGGAAGGGGATCCAGCCAAAACGCCCGGAAGAAATAATTTCGGGGTTTAAGGTTTTTACCCACTGTGAATCTCCAATCCACTTTGAAATAAATGATTCGGCAAGAAACGCACCCGCAAGGGTGAGAATTCCACAGACGGCAAATTGGCCCGCCGAAAGAACCAGGGGATCTGTTTTTTGCACCAGATGATCAATCACAAGCACATGGGCTGTCCAGAAAAGCGCGCTGACAACCATCAGGGCATCCCCGGGGTTTATACTGTCCGGATGTCCGAAAAGGCTGATAAAGTAAAGCCCTGCCAGGGAAAAGATCATGCCAACCCAGGTTGGGGCGCCTGTTTTTTTCCCCAGGAAAATTCCCGCAATAGGGGTTAGTACCACGTAAAAACCGGTGATAAAACCTGCTTTTCCTTCAGAGGTAAACATAAGCCCGAATTGCTGGAGGATTACGGCCATACATAGAATTATGCCGGCGATACAGGAAACGGCTATGGTATTGGCCGCGGAATTAGCGTCTGTGTTGTTTTCGCGCCGCCCGGCGCGCCGCTTATCGCGCCGGATCCAAAAAATCAGCGGAAGGAGTGAAAGGCTTCCCAGTAAAAAACGGATGCCGTTAAAGGCGAAAGGGCCGACATATTCCATGCCGCTCCGTTGCGCCACAAAGCCAAAGCCCCATATTCCGGCGGTAAGCAGCAACAGCAGATCCGCCCTTAATGCTCGTTTGTTCATATTTATGTCTTATGTGTTTATTTCTTTTCTTCACGTATTAGGGCTTCGCGGAAGCCGACGGCTCCCAGCCTGTCCGCGATTAATGGTATATCTTCCGGCTTAAGCCCCGGAAGTACTACGCGGTACAGGTCGTTGTTCCGCTCGTAGGCGGGGTTAAGCCCGGCGTTTTTAAGCTTGTCAAAAGCTTCCACGGCGTTTTTGGGGATCTTATACGCGCCAATTTGCAGGCGGTAGCTTTTATCGCTTCCCGCCGGGGGTATGCCGCCCATGATTTCCGCCGGCTGTGAAGCCGCCGCCTGCCAGGGGGCCGCCTCTTCCGTCAAGCCAGGGGGCGGCGTTTGGGGCGTCTCGGCAGCAGGCTGCGAAGCCGCAATCGGCTGTGAAATTGCCGCCGGCTGCGAAGCCGCCGCCGGCACAGTCTCCTCAGGCTGTATTTCAGCCGCCTGGGCCTTGA
>JAIRLQ010000355.1 GCA_031259345.1 Treponema sp. | reverse complement strand
CGGACTTGGATGTTTCGTTTAAATTCATTTGACTTGTTTAATAACCCGGTTGGTTATTAAACAAGTCTTGCAAAATGCTCCGCATTTTGCTGTTTTAAAGCGGAAGTTGTTCAGAAACTGAAGTTTCTAAACAACTCTATTCAAAACTTAAACCTAAAACCGAATCCACAGGAAGGGAAAAAATAAGCCCTTCGGCTTTGGACGCGATGCCGCATGTCTGGCTGACTCTTTCCATAATAGGGACTTTTTTTTCCCGGCTGGTCAGGACGATAACAATCTCTTTTTCGTCCTGCAGCGAAACGCCGAAAAATTTTACCGGCCCCTCGTGCGCGTGGCCCCGGGCGTTGATTACCGTGCCCCCTGTAGCGCCGGCTTCCCTGGCGGCAGTCATAAATTCGTCGCTGTAACCGTGGTTAATGATGGCTATGATCAGGTCATTATTGATTTTTTGGCTCTGGTTTGCGGATTTCGCCCGGCCTGTTTGATATTCCGCCATAGACGGGCCTCCCTGTTTTTCGACGGTTAATTTTTCGTTCTGGTGTATGCTTTCTTTAAAAACCCGCAGGATTGGGGTGTTGATACCCGAAAGGGGAACGGTAAAAGCAATGCCCGCTCCAAGGTTACGGAAACCAATTTTTTTTCTGGCCTCTTTTAAAAGCACGGGCACCATAACTTCCTGCTCCAGGCAAAGAACCACCGCTTTATCGCTTGCGCCTATACCCAGGAGATCAAGAATGTCGGAGCTGGCTGTACCCCTGCCCTTGCTGATAAAATGGAAACGGACTTTTTCTTCTTCAAACACACTGGTAATATCCTGGGCTTTGCTCCAGTCAACAATGAAAAATACCAGTTTAAGCCTGGGCGGATTTTTTGCTTCTTCCGGGACGGCTTCGTCATGGCTCCCGCCAAAAAGGGGCAGTTTAAAAGGCAGCTTAAAAGACAGCCGGCCCTGCGCCGGTTTTTTTTCTTTAAGTATTTTGTTCATTAGATTTCTCGTGTACAATTGTAATTATAAGAAATTTCATTATGCTTTAATAGAGCTTTCAGGAGGAACTTATGGCGGAAGAAAACAAGATTACCGGGAAACGATTGATTGGGACTGTAGTCCCTGTGGGGGCCCTTAGAAGCCAAAACAGCATTGGCATTGGGGAATTCCCCGATTTGGCCGAATTCGGCAGCCTTTGCGCCAAAATGGGAATTGGACTTGTCCAGCTTTTGCCGGTAAACGACACAGGCTACCAAAGTTCTCCCTATTCCGCCCTCACCGCCTTTGGCCTTCATCCCCTGTATTTGCGTATCGGCGATTTGAGCGAAGCCGCTCCGTTTCGGGCAAAACTTACTGAATTGGGCGGCAGGTTTAACGGTAAAGTCCGTTTCCCCTACGAAGCCATACTAAGGGCAAAGATGGATATACTGCGGGATATATACAGCGCCAGCGAAAAAGAAATTGCCGCCAAAGCCGCGCCCTCCGGCGCGCTTGGAAATTGGATAGAGGAAAACCCCTGGGTAAAATCTTACGCGGTGTTCCGCCGCTTAAAAGAAGCCAACGGCGAAAAGAGCTGGAATGACTGGACAAGCCATCGTAAAGTCAGCGCCGCCGATATTGAAGCCCTGTGGGATGAGCCCGGCCTTAAAGGACAGCATCTTTTTTGGGCATGGATACAAGAAGCCCTGGACAGGCAGTTTAAAGATGCCGCCGCGAGCCTTGCCGGGCTGGGCATACTCCTTGAGGGGGATCTTCCCATTTTGATGAATGAGGACAGCTGCGATGTATGGGCGCACCCGCAGAATTTTCACCAAAACCTTTCCGCCGGCGCCCCCCCGGACATGTACGATGCCAACGGGCAGAATTGGGGTTTCCCCATTTACGACTGGAAGGCCCAGGAACAGGATTCGTATTCCTGGTGGAAAGCCCGCCTAAAAGCCGCGGAAAAGTATTACGGGGCTTACCGCATAGATCATGTGCTGGGCTTTTTTAGGATTTGGGCATCCAGCAGGCAGGATAATTCGGCTGTACTGGGCCGTTATATTCCTTATAAGCCTGTAACCGTCCAGGACCTTGAAGCCCTTGGTTTTGACAAAAGCCGTATACGCTGGGTAAGCCGTCCCCACATTCTGACCGGTGAAGTTTGGGACGCGGTAAAACAGGGCTGGGCAGGCGAGTACCGGGACGCTGATGTCGCGGCCGCTGTCAACAAAGTTTTTTCTTTCGTCCTTGACCGCATAGGCAGCGAGGAACTTTGGCTTTTTAAAGATGCAATCCGGGGCGAAAAAGATATTGAAGCTTTGGACATACACCCTGCCGCAAAGGCTTTTCTTATAAAAGCCTGGGGGAACAGGCTGTTTTTGGAATACGAAAAGGACAAGTTTTTCCCCGCCTGGTTTTACCACGATTCACGGGCCTATGCCTCTCTTAGCGGCAGCGAAAAAGACCTTTTGGAAACACTTTTGCAAAGCCGCCGCGAAGAGTCGGAAAAAGTGTGGGAAAAGGAAGGAAAAAAACTTCTTTCTACTTTGATTGCCGCGTCCCCCATGCTGCCCTGTGCGGAAGACCTGGGCGCCGTGCCTGCCTGCGTCCCCAAAGTGCTTACAAAGCTAAAGATCCTGGGGCTGCGTGTGGTGCGCTGGCACCGCGCCTGGGACAAAGCCGGCCAGCCTTATATACCCTTTGAGGAGTACCCTGAACTTTCCGTCTGTACCCCGGCAGTTCACGACAGTTCCTGCCTGCGCGAGTGGTGGGAAAACGAAGCCGGCCAGGCCCAGTTCGCCAATTTTTTGGGCGTCCCTTCCCTTCCGCGGATCTACAACCCCGGGGTTGCCAAAGTCATACTCCACAAAATAGCCGGAGCAGCCAGCCGCTTTAGGGTTTTTCAGATACAGGATCTGCTTCATCTTTCCAACAAATGGTATTCCGCCGATCCCGCCTCGGAACGTATTAATGTACCCGGCACCTATAACGACTTTAACTGGACCTACCGCCTTCCCGCGGCCATTTCGGAAATTGCCCAAGACAACGAGTTAATCAACGCGGTAAAAGAATTGTCCGCCGTGAAAGGTTAAGCGCTATTCCAAAGTACCTCTAAGCGTGGTCCGCTTGATATTCATTTTTTTTGATTCCGCAATAAAGACGAGCCAGTTGTTTGGCCGTATAGACAGGGCTGTCTTTATCCGGAACAATGGGCAGTTTTGCGGCCAATAGCGTGATTGACACCCGTGCGTCAGCTGTATTTTTTCAGCATACAGTCTCCTTACAAGCGGCCGGCGCTACCTGCGCCATCATAAAATTATCAGTAACCCCGATGCTATTTAAGTATTCTTTTAACGCCGGCTTTTCTTTTGCCGGAACGTTTAGTAATACATAAAATATAGGCTTGACATCCTTTTCAGTCATTTCTAAAAAATCGTCAATTGATTTCATCTCAAAGCAACCAACATTGTCTTTTTCTTCGTAACGCTTTTCAAAAAACTCTATTATGTTCTCATATTTTCCTTTTTCTTTTATACATCCGCATTTATCAATATCAAATTTTTGATATAAGAACATACCTTCCTGACGCGCTATTTTATCGTTCATAAAATATGAAGGATAGAGCAGATCAAATTTTTTCCCGCATGTGTCAATAGTTTTTTTGGGAAAATTATCTTTATGCGTTTCAAAATAAGGGACATTCAGCCCGAAGATACGGGAATCCTGGGAAAAATTATTTTCTTTTCCTATGGCAAAATACAAAGCCTTATATTTGTTCATAGAAAAATCCAGTAACGATGTTCCGCCATATTCGTGTTGAATCAAAGACATCGCCT
>JAIRLQ010000330.1 GCA_031259345.1 Treponema sp. | reverse complement strand
TTTCAGGCGCCGCCGGCTATCTTTCAGGCGCCGCCGGCTATCTTTCAGGCGCCGCCGGCTATCTTTCAGGAGCCGCCGGCTATCTTTCAGGAGCCGCCAGCTATCTTTCAGGAGCCGCCGGCTATCTTTCAGGAGCCGCCGGCTATCTTTCAGGAGCCGCCGGCTATCTTTTAGGAGCCAAAGAATTTACCGCGAAGGCGCGGAAGGCGAAAAAAGGGAGGGAAGAGGAAAGATCCTTTTCTTCGCCTTTTTCGCCTTTGCGGTTCATATTCTTTCGTGCGGTTGGTGAAGTTGACGGGCGAAGGCCCGCCCCCGCCCGTCAGTAAGTATAGGAGATATTTGCAGTGTTTATCGCATTAATGATAACGCTTCAGTTCACAAGGTGCTTTCGTATCAGTATGGGAATTGACGGAGGCGTAAGCTCAATGGCGGCGGGAAAGTCCGCGGGGCCAAGAAGCACCGATTCGCCGTCCATTTGCGCCAATATGGGGTACTTGCCTTTAAACTCCACCCGCCTTGCGCTGAACAGTATGGATTCAGGCTTATTGATATGCTCTCCGGTGGTAAAGAGCCCTTTAAGGGCAACTTTTCTGAACACGGACATCTGCTTTACCGCGCAGACATTTCTTTCGTCCGGCAGTATGCGTTTATGGGAACCGTAGGTACGGTAACCCGATTCGCCTACTGCCAAAAGAAGCAGTTTTTCCGTAAATGACGCAGCCTCTTCGCCCGCTTCGTTAAAAGCTTTCACTTCCAGGGGCCCTACTTTGTACAGGCGGTCGTAAAGCAGTGAAGCCACATCCACCCAAAGCTTATAGGAATCCCCCGGAAGCTTGCCTTTCATTTTATTGGTCATGTGGGTAACAAAAGCGTCAAGGCCGACGGAAAGAATATTGAATGCCAAAAAAGGCCCCTTACCGGGGGTTGCGGTGCTAAGCCGGAGGGCGCGCTGAAAAACTATGTCCGCGCTGCCGGTAAGCCTCCCCAGGGCGGCGTCCAATTCCCAGGCATCCGCGCCGTCGTTTCCGGTTCCCATGGGAAGCCGTAAAACGGCAAAAGACCGCCTTATTTCTTCGGGGGCGTTGAAAAGGGCGCTAAGGACTTCCAGGCTGGTGCCGTCCCCGCCCGCGGTAATAATAAGGAAAAAGGGTTTAAAAGAAGGGCTTTCCGCGGCCGCTTTACGGGCTTCTTCCACCAGGGCCTCTGTGATGCTCTGGGCATGGCCGCCCCCGGCAGTGGTAATAAGCCCAAAGACATCCCCTTCCCGGGCGGCAGTTTGAGAGGGGGCGGCATCGGGGTGAAGAGGATTCGCCCTTGCCTGTTCCACGCATTTTAAAAGCATCGCTGCATGGGCTTTCCACCTGGATTTGATGGTAAACCCCCCGGCCGTGGGGTTGGCAATAATTGTCCAGCGCAAAAACTTGTCCGCCGCCAAAGGCGTACGCAAAATAATTTCCGCCAGGAGTTTCCCGAATAGATCTGGTATCTTCATAAAGCCCCCTTTAAAGAATACACATCTTCGACCCCATTAACAAGGATGCCGCCCATGCCCATTTTAAGAGGTACGGCCAGATCGATGTCATATCTATCGCCAATGGAGACGCAATATTCCGGAGAAACCCCAAGGGCCCCGCTTATTTTTTTAAACGGTTCCTCGTGCGGTTTGGCTATCATGCAGGTATCAAGACCCGCCAGGGCATCAAAACAATTTTCGATCCCCAGGCAGGCAAAAGTTCTTTTGGCAATGGAAACCGGATTGTTTGTTATTACCCCCAGCTTGTATAAAGACCGCAAAGCCAAAAGAGTTTCCCGTAATTTGGGATCTTTTTTAAGGTAGTCTTCGGGGACGCAGGCTTCTTCGCGCCAGCGGACATTTTCTTCCATTGTAAAACCCCAGGAAAGGATAATGTTTGAAAAGCTTGGCCTTGACCCGCCGTGGGAATCCGCCCAGTTTTTTCGCGCTTCCTCAATCTCTTTTTCAATTTCTGCCGGGGTTAAACCCCTCTGCTCAGCAACTATGGCGTTCAGTTTTTCGGCCTGGCTGCCGACATATTCGGCGCTGGTATAGAGTGTCTTATCCATATCAAAAATGAGAGCTTTTATTGTCCGGTCAAGGGCATAAAACTTCATCCCTGGGTATCTGAAAACAGTTTAAAAATAACTTCCCGGTTATCCAGGATAGAGCTTAGGGAAAGCCCCTGATGAAGCCGGGAAACAGTCTGGGCAAAAAGCCTGGAAATATTAACGCTGATGTACCATTCGCGGTTAAGAAGTTCTTCGTGGTACACCGCATTGGTACCGATGATGCGGTAAAACAGACCTTCTTCGTAGGCTTTGTCAAAATAAGAGATGGCCTCCCCGGAAAAAAGAGGGAGGGAGATGGCGCCTATTACTTTGCCCGCCCCCTCTCCTTTAAGGAAGCGCATGGCTTTGATAAGAGTGCCGCCGGTACCCAGCATGTCATCGGCAATGAACACGGTTTTGTCTTTAACATCGCCCAAAAGTTTTATCTCGGAAATATTGTTTTCCTGGGCATCCGTGGAAATCTTGGAATAATCCCGTTCTTTGTAAAGCAGGGCCAGGGGTTTTTTAAGGGTTGTCGCGTAGAACTTGTTCCGGTCTACGGCGCCTGTGTCGGGAGAAACCACTACAAAATCATCGCAAAGAACCCCGGGAAGCCGCGAAAGGGCGCGGATAATCTGAAAACTTGCGTGAAGATTCTCAAGCCGCATAAAGTTGAAGGAATTGCCTATTTCCCGGGAATGAATATCCAATGTGATGATTCTGTTTACCCCAAGGGATTCAAGAAGCTTTCCCAGGCGGGTCGCGGTAATCCCCTCCCGGCCCTTGGCTTTGTGCTGCCTTGAGTAAGGATACGTGGGAAGCACCAGGGTGATACGTTCCGCTCCGGCATGACGGACCGCGTCAACGGTAACGTACAGGGTCATCAGGTGGTCGTTTATCGAAAGGGATTTTTGAAGAGCCCCATCGTTAAAGTTTACAGGGTAGTGATTCTCCACATCCTGTACGATATACATGTCTTTGCCCCGTATGGATTCCAGGATTTCCGCTTTGATTTCCCCGTTGGGGAAACAGGTAAACCTGGCGGGAACCTTAAAACGGGAGGGACGAAACTTTTCGACGCTCCCGCCTCTCTGCCTGAAAGCGCTTATAACATCGTTAATAAAGTTGATTCGGAGGGCAATCTGGCTTATATCGATATTATACCGCTTGGACAATTCGGCAGCGGTATTTTCAAAATTATGGCGATAAAGTTTTTTTAGATGATTGACCATTTCATCGGCAAATTTTTCGCCCCCTGGGCACGCAATTACAGCAAGGTTAGCCGGGTTTGTATTATTCATATTTTTACTATTTTTACCAAATTCCGGCTTAATTTTCAAGTATGGTAACTTCTACCCGCCTGTTACGGCGGCGGCCCGCTTCGCTTGAGTTGTCCGCCAGGGGCTGTTCCGCTCCGTATCCCCGTACTATCACCCTGTCGGCGCCGCGTACATTTTTACCCAAAAGATAGTCCGCCACGGCTGCCGCGCGCTCCGCGGAAAGTTTTGCCCTGGCTTCACCCGTTCCCGCCAGGGCTGTATGGCCCCCTACGAGTATATCCCTGTCGGGGTACTTTAAAAGAATTTCCGCTATTTTATCAAGCTTTCGCTTTTCCCCGGGCAGAAGAATGGCCGAATCCGGCTGGAACTGAATATTTTCAAGACTAATGGCAACTCCTTCAGCGGTTACCCGGACCTCCGTATCCGGAATATCAAGACGTTTTATTTCGTCCAGGACTTCGACGGCTATTTTTCCCTTGTCCATGGCAGGGGCTTCCAGAATCTCGGCCCGGGCCTCTCCCCGGTATTCTATAGTCCTGCCGTCCGAAAGGCTAAAGATCATGCGGAAATCTTCTTTATACGCGGCAGCCTGCCCCAAAACGGGGTCCCAAAAGACGGTTTGATCCGAAGCCCCCAAAATACGGCGGGGCCAGACCCTGCCCCGCACTGCCGGAACTTCGGCAAAAATCCGGTAAGAAACGGAAAAGGCAGGGTACTGTTTTCCCTTCCATTCGCGGTTTCCCAAAAAGGTATAATTGGCGGTAAAGGGAATACGGTAGGGCTCTTGAATCCCAAAACTGTCCCTAAAGTCATGCATTTCGTGGCCTTCGGCTGTCCAGGTTTCACCGGGTTTTAAATCCTTTGCCGGAAAAACCGGTACATTCCGTACCACAGGCATATAGTATTTGCTGTCTATCGTAAGGCGCCCCTGGGGGCTGCGGGTAAATACGGATTCATAATCCCTTGACCATTGAAATCCCTTCCCCGCCCCCGCTCCAAGGGCTTTTTCGGCTGTTAGAAACACTGCCCTGTGCACGCCTTCGCCATTATTCACGGATAGTACATCCACGGCTATACGGTTTACAATTTCCGCCCTGTGGCTTATTTTTGTGTTGATATAAACATCTTCGACCACCGTGGAAATGATGCGGTATTTATCCCCGGCGCGGTGTTTATAGGCAAAAGTCTCCGCGCCGGCGTTTAATAAAATTATTGCCCCAAAAAAACACAGGGCAATTTTTTGTTTCATGTTTCTGTCCACTTTTATTATTGACTTTTTTTCGATAATAATATAGCCTGTCCATAAAGCCGGTTACTTTATAGACAGCCGCTAATTAGTGAGGCTGTTCCATTTAAGCCCGGTTGATGATTAGTTTTGGGCCTCTAGCTCAGTTGGTTAGAGCAGCGGACTCATAATCCGTCGGTCCCCGGTTCAAGTCCAGGGAGGCCCAAAAATGTCCTTTCCGGGGCCGGGGTTTTGGAACGGCCCGGGGCCAGCCGCATTTCTCTTGAAATTTCATGTCCGGCGGTATAAAGTTTTTATCAATGGATTACAAAATCGAACAAATACACCCGGACAATTTTCATGCGTTAATGGATCTGTTTATCGAATGTTTTATTGAAGATCCATACTACCGGGAAATTTTCCCCTCCCCCAAAACCCGGGCCGCCAAAATGAAAAAGGAATTTGAAAAAAACATTGCCTTTTGCGTCAATCAGGGCGGCGCCTATGGCATATACGACGGGAACGGGCTTATCGCCTTTATTTTGTACTTTAATTATCAAGCTTCCAGAAACAACTACCCACAGGGGTTCAACGCGATTTTTGGCGTTGCGCCTGGCGGCAGCCTGCCTTATTATAATTATATTCATAAGCCCATTGAAGATTCGGACGATGAAACAATTTACCTCTTATCCCTGGGGGTAAGACAAAGCTATAGACGCAAGGGCCTGGGAGGCCGGCTTGTAGATTTAATACTCGATCACTTCAAATTCTACAGCATTGCAGGCGACGTTTCCAACGAGGCTTCCCTGGAAATTTACCGCCTGAGGGGTTTTAAGATAAATCCCATAAAGGACGGCTATTTCTTTATACACAGGGAAAAACAGGCTTCGGCGGAATGTTCCCTGGAAGGCGAGATAAAGCTGCTCCTTCCGGACACGGATATAATAAAACGGGCTTTAGGGGACGGTTCCGCGGACAGGCAAAATCCCCGTGAAGAAATTTTTATTCACGGATTTGAGACCTTTACCGACTGCGCTGTTTGTTCTTTCCGGGAAAACCTTGCGGCAAAGGAGACCAGGGCTTATGTCTACAGCCTAACCTGGGATGAACTTTTGGCCGTTCAGAGGTATATTAATTTAGCCCATTATACCGAAACAGTTTACGAGGTCCGTAGCGGGACGCCCCTTTTGCTGTACAATTTAATTTTACCCCATGATAACAATTTGCTGATTAACCGCGAACTTGAAGAAATGATACGGACCAGGGAAAAGGAATGGAGCCTTATAAGCGACGTACTTGTTTTTGTGCCCCTTGAGTATAAAAGCGCGGAGCTTCTCGTAAGCCAAGAGTTAAAAGGAGAAATGGCCGGTTTTTTTGGCTGCCTTGATTTTAGGACCCAATATGAATCCGGAACGCCAAAAAATTCAAAAGAAAAAGATCTGTCCGCGGATTTTAAATCCAGGATTAAAAGATATTACCTGGGCAAAGTCAAAATAAAAATTACCCAGGAGCTTTCTTCCCATAGTTACCAGAGTATCGGAAAGACCATCGGCGAGGCCGCCTATGCGGACCTCATTCTTTCCGTCGACCAGGGCAGCACAAGCGCCGTGCTGTCGCTGGTTTCCCTCTCAACGCCTTTTCTGATAAGCCATCTTTTGGATAACATAATACGGAATCAAATCTTTGTCCTTGATCAAAAAAATCAATGGGTTAATCTGTATACGTATCTTTCCGCACGTTATGAAATTTATAAACGGGGAAGCCCAAAAATTTGCCTTACCATCCCCCAGCCAAAAAGCTTCCTGAATAATAACCAGATAGCTTCCCTTTTAATGGGAGAAACCATTTATGCTTCCAATGAGGCATTTGGAAGTTTTACCGACAGTGAAATTCTGGACACCATCAATTCAGAATATGGTATAGGCCAGTATGACAGGGCCTTTCTTTGCGCCAGTTCAAACGTACTGCTTCAATTTTTTGATTCCTTCAGGGCAAAGGTTAAGGAAAGGCTGGAAGAAGAATCCATTGTGTTTTTCTATATCGAGCTTCTTATGCTTGAAGAAGCTTCCATACAAATTGTCAATAATTCCATCGTATCCCTGATAGACGGCATCGAAAAAATATCGACCGTCAATTTTCTTCACGAGACCCACCGTATTTCAGAGAATTATATTAAAACAATAACTTTTTGGGACATTGAGATGAATTATCCTTCGTCCAAGAAATCCCTTAACGCGTTCCGAAAGGCTTTTAAAATACAGGAAGAGATTGACCGTTACGAGCGCAACCATAACGAATTGGAATTTGTTTTTCAGACCAAGCGGGATCTGGCCGACCGCATGGAAAATTCCATGATGAACTATATTTTGTTTTTTCTCACCATGGTTCAGGGCGTTTCAATATTAATACCCGTCTTATTCGTTGATTTGGAAAAATTCCCTTTCTTTCAGATGATAGGCTTCGGCATAATCATTACCATGTTCTGGGTCTTCTGGGGAATAAAAAGAATTACCATAAAACGGCTGTTTAAAAAATCAACAACCGCGCCCTGAAGGACGGGGTATGTTGTTCTCATGAGGTTGGTTGCACGAATAGGGCCTAAGCTATCTTGACCACCGATTTTACAATATTGGCCTTGTCGGCCACGCTCTTGTCCATGGCGTTTTGAATATCATTAAAATCGAAAATATTGCTTACAATGCCCTTGAGGTTCACCTTGCCGGAAGCCACCGCGTCAATGGCCATGGGATATATATGACGGTAACGGAATATAGTCTTAAAGGTTACTTCTTTGTCCAAAGCCAGGCTCATGGGAAGATTTATCATTCCGGTTTTACCGTAGCCGACCATGACAATATTCGCGCCTTTTCGGGCTACGGACACCGCCTGCCCGGATGCGGATTCAACGCCGCTGGTTTCGATGACCAGATCGCAGCCCCGCCCGGCCGTAAGTTCCCTTATTGCCTCAACAGGGTCCTGTTCTTTAATGTTGACGACCCCCGCGGCGCCAAGTTCA
This sequence comes from Treponema sp., assembly GCA_031259345.1. Lineage (GTDB taxonomy): Bacteria > Spirochaetota > Spirochaetia > Treponematales > Breznakiellaceae > JAIRLQ01. Next base: position 682 of record JAIRLQ010000330.1, on the reverse strand, counting down.
AGTGCCTTTTCAAGACGCTTGGGCACGAGATCAACCTGGTAGATTTTTGAAAGCCCCATAGCTTTTAAAGCCATCATGGAAACCAGGCCGATGCACCCGGAACCAAAAACCGCGGCGGTCTGGCCCACATGGGCGCCGCCCTGGTTGGCCGCGTGAAAGCCCACCGCAAGGGGTTCTATAAGGGCGGCCTCCAGGGTATCCATGTTATCCGCTATTTTAAAGCAGAGGTCCGCATCGTGGGCCGCATACTCCTGAAACACCCCGTCAACCGGCGGCGTCGCAAAGAAAACCACGTCGGGACACAGGTTATATTTCCCCTCCCGGCAGAATTCACAGTGGCCGCAGGTTTTCCCCGGTTCAAGGGCAACCTTATCGCCGACTTTCAGGTGTTTCACCGCGGAACCAATCCCGACAACCGTTCCGCCCGGTTCATGGCCAAGCACAAAAGGCGGCTTGACGACATAATTCCCAATGCGGCCCTGTTCGTAATAATGCATATCACTGCCGCAAATGCCCACGTATTCCAGTTTGACCAAAACCTCATTGGCCTTAGGATCCGGCATGGGCCTTTCCTCATACCCCATCTTACCGATGCCAAGCATCACCGCGGTTTTCATATTTCCCCCAGCACACGGAAGGCAAAGGCTTTGGCTTTTCCGCCGGCCTACGCTTTGGTTGTCCC